>CAZJRV010000010.1:0-25455 GCA_964548235.1 uncultured Verrucomicrobiota bacterium | reverse complement strand
GGGTCCGGCGGGCATCACCTCTTCCAGTGCCGGCGCCACGGAAATTCTCACCAACGCCAAGGCCCCCGGATCCTCCGGCATGGGCCGCATCGCGGCGGGCTCATTGGAGCTCTCCAATGTTGACATGGCGCGGGAATTCTCTAGCATGATTACCACGCAACGAGCTTTTCAGGCAAACGCCCGGGTGATCTCCACCAGCGACGAGATCCTCAAGGAAATGATGGCCCTGAAACGTTAATGACAGGCAATAAACACAGTTTTTTAACCATAAAATGGAGGTAAACCATGGCTGAAGAAGAAGCACAAGCCCCAGAAGAAAACGCCGCCGCCGAGGGGGAAGCCCAGGCGCCCGAAGGCGAAGCCGCGCAAGCACCCGAAGAGGATGCGCCCAAACCGCCCAGCATGCTGGTGCCCATGCTCCTCTCCGTCGTGTTGAGCATTGGAGGCGCATTCGCGATTGTAAAATTCGCGCTGCCCGGAGTATTAGGCCAAGTAATCAAGGACAACAACAGTTCCCTGACCATCAACGTCGTTGCAGGCGGCGGTGGCGCCGATGATGCCCACAAAAAGAAAGAGGGCGACGACAGCCATGGAGGCGACGACAGCCATGGAGGTGAAGAGGATCCCAAGGCCAAGACCAAAACCAACGCATCCGTCGCAGTGCCCATCGTGGAAGAGGGCGGGTTCATTGTGGTCAATCCCGCCGGATCCAGCAACCGTCACCTAATGGTGGAAGTATCCATCAAACGGGGCAAGAGCGATGACAATGATTTCCCCAAGGTGGTGAAGGAATTGAGCAAGGAATTGGAGGACGTGGTGAACACGGAACTCTCGGCCAAGACCGCCGAGGAGTTGGCCGACCCCGCCACGAGGGAAGCCATGAAAACCCAGTTCAAGAAATCCTTTGGCGTCGTGCTGGGGGCGAGCCACCCGATTGAAAAGATCATCATCTCCAAATGGGTGATGCAGTAGAACCGCAGCGAAAAGATAACCATGAGCTGGCGAATCGATCCAAACACGGAAGTGCGGCTGTTCCGGGACATGACCTCCCCGGTGGGCGCACCCGTTGGCTTTGCCGATGACCCCGCGGGCGAAGACGGCGAGGCGCCCGAGGGCGGTTCCCCCGAGGAATCCATCCCCATGCATCGCCCCGATGGAACGCTCGAGGATGTGCCGGCCAGCGCCATTCACACCTTCACCGTGGGCAAACAAGCCTCGATGTCCTCCACCGAGGTGCATCGATTCCAGCAGCAAAACTCCCTGCTCCTGCGGTCGTTGGGTTCCCGCATTTCCCTGTTTTTGCGAAGCGAACTGGTGCTCGAGCAAACCTCGCTCGAGGTCACCGACCTCACCCGATTCGCCAAGCAAATTGGGCATGACCGCCACATGGTACTCTTTAAAATCCACCCGCTCGAAGCCATCGGCGCGCTTGATATTGCCAAGCCCCTCGGCCTCACCATTGCCGACCGCATGCTCGGCGGCAAAGGATTTGCGGTCAATCCCGACCGCACCATCCGCGAAGTGGAAACCGCCCTCATCGATCAGGTTGCCCAAATCTTCCTGCGCGAATGGGCCAAGTACTGGAAATTTGAGGAACCCCTCCGCGCCACTTTGCTTGGCAACGAAAGTGACCCCACTCACATCCCCGCCGCCAGCATGGAGGAAACGTTTTACCACATCGCCATCGAGGCTGAGATGGGCGATTGCATGGATCAAATGCAAATGCTGCTTCCTGTGCGCGGTCTTGAGCCCTTGCTGCGCCATCTTGCCCAGCAAACCCACAGCGGCACGGATGAGGAGGAGGAAGAATTTTACGAAGTCGAACACGTTAAATGGAAACGTATGTACGACAAAGTGAAAGTGCCTTTGGTCGCCCAATGGACAGATCTCACCATCCTCACCCGCGAACTATTGCACCTCAAGGAAGGCGATATTATCCCGCTCGACCCCAAGCGATTGAACCAGGTAGAGGTGCAACTCGCCGGCCTCACCAAGTACACCGGCTGCCTTGGCAGCCGCGATAACAAGGCGGCCGTCCAAATCAAGGAACATTTTAAACCCTAACCCAAAAAAGGGAACCAAGCCATGAGTGATACCGAGACAACCGAAGAGACAACCGCAACCGAGGCTGCCGTTGAAACCGCCAGCGCCACCGCACAGGGCGCCCAAACCAATTTGGATTTCCTGCTCGATGTGCCGGTAAAACTTTCCGCCGAACTGGGCAGTTGCAAAATGACCATGCAGGAATTGCTGGATCTGGACCTCGGCACCGTGGTGCAGCTGGACAAACCCGCCAATGCCAATGTGGATGTGTACGTGAACCAAAAACTCGTCGCCCGAGGCGAAGTGGTGGTGGCGGAAGACAATTTTGGCATTCGCATCAAGGAAATCGTTGCCAAATCTGCTGGGTCATAAAGGAGAGTTTTTCCGTTAAACCGGAAAAAACAGACATAATTAAGCTTCAAAACATGGTGTTTTCACAAAAAACACTTGAATTCATCCATTTTCAATAAATGGCACGCCATGTGCTGCTCTGTGGGTGTGTTGGCAATGAATGCCGGTCCCCTCGGGTGCGAGGAGCCGCCAAGGAAGGCGGGGCCGGAAAGGCCAACCGCAATGGAATGCACCAACCGCAGGGTTGAAAATGGAAGTGAATCGCACAAATCGCACAAGACAAGGATGGGTCGCCGGTCTGCTGGCCGGATGCCTGCTTGTGATGTCTGCCTCGGCAGCGCAGCCCACCCCCGCCCCCACCTCCGAATCTAAGCCGGCTGCCGCAAAATCTCCCGAGGTTCCCAAGGGAAAATCCGCCGCGCAACGCCCGGTGTACGGCTTGGAGCAACCCCCCAAAAAATACGAGCCAAAGTCCAGCGGCATCACCGGCGTGTTTGTGCGCCTGATCGGGGCGATGGTGATCGTTCTTAGCCTGTTGCTGCTCGGCGCGTGGTGGTTCCGCAAATCGCGCCTCATCGGGCTGGTGCCCGCGGCGCAGGCCAATCTCAAAATTATTGAAACCCGCTCGCTCGCCTCCCGCCACGCCTTGCACGTGGTGGAATATGGCGAGCAGCGGTTCCTAATTGCCGACTCGCCCGCCGGCACCAACTTCCTCACCCACCTTGATGAGGTGACGGAAACGGCGGACGAGAATGCGGACAACGAACCGGAACCCGGTTCATTCGCCGCCAAGCTAAAGGGTTTTCTGGATCGGAAGAAGTCATGAACACATACCCTAATGATTATATCGTGACTACCCGGCCGGAACCTCCCCGACCGCGACCCCGCCGCTGGACTTGGCTCGTTCCAGTGCTCCTGCTGGCGGGCGCGGGCGGGCTGTGGGCCCAAGCGGGCGGCGGCACGAATGACGCCTTCAATTTAAACATCGGCATCGGCGGTCTCAACGAGCCGGGCAAGGTGAACATCGCCATTCGCATTGTGTTTTTGATGACGCTGCTGACGGTGGCGCCTTCGCTCATCATGTTGATGACCTGTTTCACGCGAATCGTCATCGTGTTTTCCTTTTTGCGAAACGCCCTCTCGCTACAGGGCGTGCCGGCCAATCAAATCATGGTGGGCTTTGCTTTGTTCATGACGTTTTTCATCATGCAGCCGGTCTACCAAAAGATCGATGCCGAAGCCATCCAGCCCTACTCGGAGGGAAACTTGGGCGGCGGCGCGGCGCTTGAGGTGGCCAAGGGGCACGTGAAGGATTTTATGCTGCGCCAGGCCCGCCCACAGGATGTGGAGTTTTTTGTGGGCATGGCCAAGATGGGGCCCACTGAAGTGAAGGATCTCCCGCTGACGGTGGTGATCCCCGGCTTCATCCTCAGTGAATTGCGCACGGGATTCCAGATGGGGTTCCTGTTATTTATTCCGTTTATTTTAATCGATTTCGTGGTGGCGATTGTGTTGATGAGCCTCGGCCTGCTGTTTCTGCCGCCGGTGACCATCTCCATGCCGCTGAAAATTCTCCTGTTCGTGCTGGTGGATGGCTGGACCCTGGTGGTTCGGTCTCTGGCCATGAGCTTCGGGGTTTGAAAAACTGAAAGGAATATTATGAGTCCGGATTACACTGTCGAGTTGCTGAAAGGGTTGATGACCCACGTGCTAATGGTCGCCGGTCCGCTGTTGATCACCGGCTTGTGCGTGGGTTTGCTGGTGAGCCTGTTTCAGGCGGTCACCTCGCTGCAGGAACAGACGCTCACCTTTGTGCCCAAGGCGCTGGCAGTGGGGGCACTGTTGTTTCTCATCATGCCGTGGATGGTGCGGACGGTGGTGGATTACACGACCGAGATCATCGAGAAAATGCCTGCCATGGCATATTAAGGCGGGGTGATGGTGGAGCTATTTTTAGCCTGGTTTCTGGTGTTTGTGAGGGCGGGCGCGATGCTCGCCATTTTCCCCATTTTCACGGCCGCGGCCATGCCGGTCCGCCTGCGTCTGGCCATTGCGGGTTTCCTGGCTGTGCTTACCCTGCCGGGCGTGTTGTTGCCGCCGGAGGTGGTGGAGTATTCGCTGTTTCGGTTTGTGTTTCTGGTGGGCAAAGAGGTGATGGTGGGGGTAATGCTTGGGTTTGTGGTGCGGCTCCTCATGTTTGCCGTCACGCTGGCGGGGCATTACATCGGCACGGAGCTGGGATTGCAGCTCTCCAGCCTGATTGCCCCGGGCGAAACGGATCCCTCGCCCACGCCCAGCGCCATTCTCTCGCTGCTGGCGGTGATGCTGATGTTTGCGCTGGATGTGCACTTTGAACTGCTGCTGGGCTTCCAACGATCCTACAACGTGCTGCCCATTGGCGGCGGGGAAATTTCCAACCCGCTCTTTGTGACCGTCACTTCCATGTGTGCGCACACGTTTGTGGTGGCAGTGCGGATTGCCGCGCCGATCATCGCCGTGGGGATCGTGCTCAACCTGCTCTTAATGGTGCTGGCCAAGACCATTCCCCAGGTCAATGTGTTTATCATGGGTTTCTCGGTGCGCATTCTGGTGGGGGTGTTTCTGTTTGGGTTCACCCTGTCCATGGCAGCGCGGCAGATCACGGTGTATCTGCACAAGCTGCCCGACGATTTTGCCGTGGTGGCGCGGTTAATGGGAATGGGAGGATAAATCATGGCTGAAAACGAACAAGGCCAGGAGAAAACCGAACAGCCAACTCCAAAGAAGTTGCAGGAACTGCTTGAGGGCGGCCAATTTGCAAAGAGTCAGGAAGTGCAGACCCTGGTGCTGCTGGTGATGGCCCTGCTGGTGCTCACCATCATGGCCCCGCGCATGGTGGATGGGTTCCGATTGTTCCTGATGAGCACCCTCCAGCAAATGAGCACGCTGCGAATGAATGGCGAATCTTTCCCCGGATTTTTCAACCACTTCTTGTTCTTTGCCGGCGGCTTGATTTTGCCAGTGATGTTGACGGGCGTGCTGGCAGCGCTCATTGGCGCGGGCAGCCAGAGCAAGTTTCGATTAACTCCCAAGGCGATTGAGCCCAAGTTTTCCAAGCTTAACCCCCTGAAGGGGTTGAAAAATATTTTTAGCAGCCGCTCATTGGCTAAGCTGTTTGTGAGCCTCGGCAAGCTGGTGGTCATCTTTGGGTTCACCTATCCGGTGTTGAAAGATGTGCTGAAGGATCCGGTGTTTTATTCCGCCCTGGATGTGCAGCACCTGCTGTTGTTCATGGGGCAAACCGCGCAGAGCGTGGGCGTGCGCGTGGTGGCCGGCATGGTGGTGATTGCTGCGGCCGATTACGCTTATCAGATCTGGAAAAATGAACAGGACAGCCTGATGACCAAGCAGGAGGTAAAGGACGAGGGCAAACAGGTTGAGGGTAACGCGCTGATCAAGGGCGAGCAGAAAAGCCGACGCCGAAAAATGCTCATGGAAACCATGCAGCAGGAAATTCCGCAGGCGGATGTCATCGTCACAAACCCCACCCATCTGGCCATCGCATTGAAATACGATCGAGACGACATGGCCGCCCCACGGGTGATCGCCAAGGGCGCACGCTACAATGCCCTGCGCATTCGCGAAATCGGCAAGCAACACGACGTGCCCATTGTGGAAAACAAACCCGTGGCTCGATTGCTCTTCAAACACTGCAAAGTGGGCCGCGAGATCATTCCCGAGCTGTTTGCCGCCGTGGCGGAAATTTTGGCCTATGTGTACCGCACCAACCGGTACCGGTATTACACACGCGGTCAACGGGTGCCGTTGGATTAATTTAGCAAAAAATCATTGAAAATGACAAATTTCCCCCAAAAAATGCGAATTATGGCATCCCATTTGCTGCGTGATGGGGTGTGCGCACGGACGCGCGCAAGGACAGGATATCCGGAAATGACCGAAAATAAGCCAGCAACCCACGCTCCGGGAGGGCGTCTCGTGGCATGAGCAAAGTCCAGGCACCCAAACAAATGCCGTGGGCCGAAATCGGCCTGGTTGCCTTTGTCTTCAGCGTGCTGCTGTGGATGATTTTGCCGCTGCGGCCGTGGATGCTCGACCTGCTGCTGGCGTCAAGTATCTCCTCCGGCTTGCTGGTGATGCTGGTCATCATCTACGTGCGCGAGCCTTCTGAGTTCACCGCCTTCCCCACGTTGCTGCTCATCATCACGCTGTTTCGATTGGGCATCAATGTAGCTTCAACCCGCCTCATCCTGGGTGAGGCGCAGGCGGGCCAGATTATTCAGAAATTTGGCGAGGTGGTGGTGCAGGGCAACTATGTGGTGGGCTTCGTGGTGTTCATCATCCTCACGCTCATCAATTTCGTGGTCATCACCAAGGGCGCCGGCCGCATCGCGGAGGTGGCTGCCCGGTTCACCTTGGATGCCATGCCCGGCAAGCAAATGGCCATTGACGCCGAGCTGAATGCCGGCCTCATCAAGGAAGATCAAGCCCGCATCCGGCGCGAGGAGCTGGCGAAGGAAACTGATTTTTATGGCTCCATGGATGGTGCCAGCAAGTTTGTGCGCGGCGATGCCATTGCGGGTATTGTCATCACACTAGTCAACGTCATTGGCGGCATTGGCATTGGCGTCATTCAGCGCGACATGGCCGTGGGCCAGGCGATGCAAACATACACCATCCTGAGCATTGGTGATGGCCTCGTTTCGCAGATTCCCGCGCTGGTGATTTCCACCGCGGCGGGCATCCTGGTGACTCGCTCCGCAGACAAGTCGAGTCTCGGCCAGACGCTGACCACCCAGCTATTCCTGCAGCCGCACGTGCTGCGCATTCTGTCATTCACCCTGCTGATCCTGTCCGCTTTCGCGCTGGTCACGGGCATTCTACCCTGGTTCCCCTTTGCGTTGATGGGCTTGCTGTTCCTGTTTATGCACAATTCCTTTACGGAAAAAGGCATGATTGTCGAGCGACCCGCCGGGGGTGGTGCTGGGCCCGGACTTCCAGACGGCGGCGGCGTTGATGGCGACGGCAGCGATGGTGGCGATGGCGACCAGCCTGCCGGGCCCGAGAAACTGGAGGAATTGCTGCACTTGGATACGCTGCAGATTGAGCTGGGCTACGGCCTGCTGGCATTGGCTGACCCGAAAAAGGGCGGAGACGTGCTTGAGCGCGTCACCAGTGTGCGCCGAAATTTTGTGCAGGACATGGGCTTTATCATTCCCGCCGTGCGTCTGCGCGACAACCTCGAGCTGCAGCCCAACGAATACCGCTTTATTTTCCGTGGCCAAATGATTGCCACCGGCGAGGTGATGCCCGGCTACTGGCTGGCGATGAACACCAACAACAGCACCGACGTGCTGCCCGGCGTACAGACGACCGAGCCGGTGTTCGGCCTGCCGGCCACGTGGATCACCGAGGTGGAACGCAAGAACGCCGAGGTGGCCGGCTACACCGTGGTGGATCCCGCGTCGGTGCTGGTCACGCATTTCAGCGAAACCATCAAGCGCAGTTGCCACCAAATTCTCAGCCGACAGGATGTGCAGGTGTTGCTGGACAACCTCAAGGAAGACAACCCCGCGCTGGTCAACGAGCTGGTGCCCAACCTCCTCTCCGTCGGCCAGGTGCAGCGCGTGCTGCAAAACCTGCTTGCCGAGGGCGTGTCCATCCGCAACATGGTGGGCATCCTCGAGCGCGTGTCCGATTATGCAGCCACCACAAAAAATCCCGACGAACTTTCCGAACAGGCACGCCGCGCCATTGGCGTGCAGGTGGTGAAGCCTTATCTCGATGAATCCGACAACCTGCCGGCCATCACGTTGGATCCGTGGCTGGAAGAGGAAATGGTGAAAGGCATCCGCCCCTCGCAGAACGAGATGCAACTGCTCGTCGACCCCAAGATTGCCGAGCACCTTTCGCATCAACTGCATCAGGCCATCCAGCCGATGATCGCAGAGGGCAAACCGCCGGTAATCATCTGCTCGGCGATGATTCGGGCTGGACTCCGCAAGTTCTTTGCGGCGAAGTTCCCCGAGTTGGCGTTCCTTAGTTACGAGGAGCTGCCGCCGAAGATTGAGATTGTGCCTGTGGCGGCAATCCCGGCCATTCAATAATTGTGGCTGACCGGCCACTTGCCGAATGAATGTTGTCAAACTCATCGCCGATTCCCCCCAAGACGCGCTGGAAAAAGTGCGCGATGAACTGGGTGTGGACGCGGTGATCCTCAACGTGCGTCCCGTGCAGGCGGGCGTGCTCAAACGTATGTGGAACGGCAAACAGGTAGAGGTGCTGGCCACGAAATCCACCCCCGAACGCTCCGAGAAAGAAGCCATGCTGCAACTGGCCACGCGCGTGGGCGAGCTGGAAGAGGAACTCACCGCACGCGGCGGCACCGGCGTATTGCAAAGTAGCGCCGCCAATCCGGACGCCAAGCTGCCGGCCAAGCTCGCACAAATGATCGCCCAAGCCCAGGGCGGCCGCCCCGAGCAACCGGCAATGCCGGCGGTGCAGGTTTTGGAGGAATTGGGCCTGCTGCCATCACACGCGCGTTGGCTTTCGGCCCAGGCGCGCAATTTCCTGGGTGCCACCAAGCCGCGCAATCTCATTGAGGAAATGGAATTGCTGCGTGATGTGCTTTCGGAATACTGGAACCAAATTGCGCGGCGCGTGGAGAAGCCCGGCAACCCGGTGCGCGTCCTAGTGGGGCCGCCCGGCACGGGCAAGACCACCGCGCTGTGCAAATGGATGACACAGGAAGCACTGGTGAACCGGCAGCCGGTGCGCGTTTGGCGGCTGGATGGCGACCGTGGCAACACGGCGGAATTCTTGAGCCTGCATGGCGAGCTGATGCAAATTCCGGTGGAACGGTTTTGGGATGACAACGATCAGCCGCCGGAAGACACGATTCGGTTTGTGGATTTGCCCGGCGTGGCCACCAACCACCCCGACGCGCTGGAGGCTCTCTCGCGCGGCTTGGCCGAATTCCCGCCCATTGAAATTCAACTGGTGCTAAACGCCTCGTACGATCTTGGTTTACTGCTGCGGCAAGCTCGCGCGTTTTCGCATTTGCCCCTCTCGGGAATCCTGTTGACGCACATTGACGAGGCGGAGCGCTGGAGCAAGGTCTGGAACATTATGCTGGCCACGCAGCTGCCCATTTCATTTCTATCGGGGGGGCAGGATATTCCCGGCGACTTCCACCGCGCTATTCCCGAAAACCTCTTCGATGCCTTCGTCAACGCCGGTCTGCAAGCTCCTTCCCCTGCGGCGGGCTAATCCCGGGAGCTTCGCCCTCCCAATTGGGTTTTTGAGTTTTTTAGAAGAGGGGCCTAGCTGGCGGCACCTGCGGTTGCCTTTTCCACCACGCTGCCGGCGAGTTGTGAGGTGCGCATTTCCGCCCCGTAATTGAGCAGGCAATACTGGATTTCCTCAATCACATCACGCCATTCGGCGGGCTGGCTTTGGCGGAACAGGCGCATGGAGGGGTACCACGGTGTGTCGTTGCGGTGCAGGCGCCAACGCCAGTCACCGGCGTGGGGCAGCAGCGTCCAAGTGGGCTGGCCCAGCGCGCCGGCGAGGTGCGCAGTGGCGGTGTCCACGGAAATCACGAGGTCGGCCTGGCTGAGAAAGGCAGCGGTGTCGGCAAAGTCGCTGATTTGATCGCGCAGGTCGAACACGTTTGAGCGTTGGTTCATATCGGCCACGGCGGTGGCGTCGGCATTGATTTGCACGCTGTAAAACTGGCAGCCGGGGGTGTCGAACAGTTTTCGGAAATGCGGATAGGGCACGGATTTTTTCTCGGTGATTTCGCTGTGGGGGGCGCTGGTCCAGGTGACGGCCACGTGTTTGTAGCCGGGCTTGTAACCGGGCAGTGGGGGAAGGGCGGAGTCAATCGGGTTGAGGTAAGGGGGGCTGTGGAAGGCGGTTTCGCGGTGGAGCTGGAGCAGCTTGGGCAGGCTCATCAGGGGCGCATGCACGTCGTGGGCGGGCAGGGCATCGCCGGGGGAGGTTACTGCGTCGAGTTCCGGCACTCCGGCGAAAAGGCGCTTGAGCTGGGGTTGGCACTGGAGCGCCACGCGGTTGCGTTCGCGGGCCAGTTGCCGGGCGAAGCGAAGGAACATGATTGAATCGCCAAAGCCCTGCTCGGTGTGGAGCAGCAGGCTGCGGCCCTCGAGGGGGTCACCGCGCCAAGCGGGGGTGCCGAAATCGGGCTTTTGTTTTTTGCGCGCTTTCCAGCGAAATTCATAATCGCGCCAGCCCTTGGCATAGTCGCCGAGCATGAGGCAGGCGAGGCCGTGGTTCCAGCGGAGGTTCGCGTTGTTGGGCTCGTAGTAGAGCGCCTTGCGATATTCCATAAGCGCCTCGGGTGCGCGGTTTTGTTCCTCCAAAATCCAGCCGAGGTTTACGGCGGCATCCACGGACTCGGGGTTGATGAGCAGTTCCTGCTTGAGGCACGCCTCGGCGGCGGTGGCATCGCCGAGGAGTTGGTGGGAATTGGCCATGCCGAGGTGGATGCCTTCTGCGCCGGGTTCGCGGCGTGCGGCGGCCTTGAAATGTTCGAGTGCCTCGGTGGGGCGGATTTGCTTGAGGCGTGCGGCGCCGAAATTGTAGCGCAGCTCGGGCGAATCGGCACCGAGGTCAAGCACGCGGGAGTATACGGATACAGCCAAATCCAACTCGCCCATCTTCTGAAAGAAGAGGCCGAATTTCTTGAGCGTCTCGGCGTGACTCAGGTCGCGCGCGGAACTGCTGTTTTCAACTTCCGTGTTGATTCTCATATAACCACCTCATGAGCGGCAATCGGTCGCTCGGTTGAGTCCGTCCCTGGGCGTGGTTGACAGCGGTTTTGCTGTAATTATCGCTAATTATAAGTCGGCAGGGGAAGGGGGTGGCTTTAGGAAATGTTTTGGCCAATTGGAAAAAAAAAGGAAAAAAAAACGTCCGGCCGCGGAAAAACGGCCGGACGTGAGAAAAAACGCCGGTTTTGGCTATCTTTTGCGGGGAGCTAATTCCTCGAGCTCCGGCTCAATCTCGATCGATTCTGCCGTGGCTTCCTCTTCGGGCTCACCTTCCTCTTCGCCTTCGAATTCGCCTTCAAACGCGCTTTCGCCCCTCATTTCGGCCAATTCAACGGATAAATCCACAATTTGCTTCAATCCATTGATTTTCTTGTCCTTGAAGGTGAGTTTGCCTTTCATTTCAAACATATCGCTTGTGAAGGAGGCCTCATCGAATTTCCGGATGATTTTGATTACTGGCTCGGCGTCTTCAGCCTCGTCCATGTCCGCGGCGAATTTCTCCAGCACATCGGCCATTTTGCCAATGCGGAGGAATCCGCCGGCGATATGCTTGCCCATCAGGTCGCGCCGCGCGCCCTTGAGCGGGTTGGCTGTCTTGCCATCGGCAACGGCGTTGGCGTGCTTTGCAGTGGTGAGAAATAACGCCTGCTGGTTTTGGGCAAATTGAATGCCCAAAGGGCCCTTCAGCATAGCCATGCCTTGCTGCAGCTGTGGGTTGTTGATCAGCTTGTTGGCGGCCTTCCAGTTTTCCACCGTGATGCCCACCAGAAATCCAACCTGCGGCGTGGGGCCAAAATCGCCTTCCTCCATTCCCAGGCTGTCCCAACTGAGAACCACGTCGCCTTTCGGGATGGATAGCAGTTCTGCGATGGTCAGGCCGATCTCCTCCTCCATCATTGCAATCACCTCGTTGAATTCAGGATTTTTCTTCAGCACCGGCAGCACCTCCTGATTGAAGAACTTGCGCACTTCCGCCATGTTAATGGATTCGGCGAAGGCGGCGATGGTGTTGGCCGGCACCAAATCCAGCAGCGCCCCCGTGGCGCCCTTGCCGCCCATTTGGGCAAACATCTTGTTCTGGTCTTCACCAAAGCTGGCGCCCATCTCCACCACCACTGCGCCCGGGTCAAAACGGGCGGTGACGGAGTAACTCATATCGTCATACAAATCCGCCGTGAGGGCCATGAAGGGGTCATCCTCGCCCAAGTCCCCCAAGGCATCTCCCACCACGGCCATAAACTGGCCGTAATCAGCCCAGGCAGCGACGTCGTAATTTTTTTTCAGATGCTTGGCCAGATCGGGCTGAGGTTCGGTCTTGGCGTTCATGCGCGCCTCCAGCAGCACGGGCACCTGCAGTGCCTGGGCTTCGTCGTTGGTGCCAATCATCACCAGCACGCTGTCGGTGAAGCCCATTGCGAAGGGCAGCCCGGGCAGGGCCACCTGCTTGTAGCCCTTGGCGGGGGCGATCTGTAGCGGCATGCCCGTGGCTTGGATTATCTTGTTCACCAGCGCCTCCAAGGCATCGGCATTCTTTACTGCCGCCACTAGGCCACCGGTCACCAGCGGCTCACCAAACTCCTCGGCCGATGGGGCGAGGTTTACAAACAAGTGTATCGGTTGGGCCACGTCCAGACCGCTGGCGGCCGGGTCCTTCAGGATGGCCAGCGCCAGTTCGTCATCCACCGCCGCCTTCATTTCGGCGAATACGTCTGACTGGAGGAATTCCTTGTGGCCGCCCTTGTCCAGCAGTTGCTTGAGGTTGGCGGAAAACAGCAGGGTCATCTCCGCTGGCAAATGCGAAGAGAGGGCGCGGTTTCCGGCAGCGGGGTTTGCCACCAGATCGGTCGGCGGCGTGACTTCAGGTTGGCCACCGGGTGCCGGGCCTGTCTTGGCTTTTAGTGATGGTTTGGCATCATCGCCTTCGGCAGCTGGGCCGGGGGATTTGTCTTTGCCACATCCCATCCACAGGCCGGCGGTCACCAGCAGCATGGGGATTAACAGATACAGTTCACGGGCGACACGCCCACCAAGAGTTTTGCAGGGGGTTTGCATGGGTGGGATTATACGCTTTGACGCAAATCCTGCCAGTTCTTTTTTGCCTGCCGGGCCGGCTTGTGCTAGGGTGCCTTATGCGTGAGCGCACGGCGTGGATCTTGGGTGGCATAGCCGCCGCGGTACCGGTAGTGGTTCTGTTGGTTTGGCTGAATATGGGGCGAGACGGCAGTGGGTCGGAAACCATCCCCTTGTTGCCTGAATCCCCCGGCGAACCAAGCCATCCCCGCCTAAAAGTGCTCGAGGAACCCGGCCAGTGGGAACTGGTCAGCACCGCTATCGGCCCCAAAGGCACCAATACCAACACCGGCATCCTCCAAGCCTACTGGGGCCTGAACGGCCATTGCCTGGTGCTGGAGGCCGAGATGAAATCCCCTGCCGGGGAGTCCACCTACGATCTCACGGTGAAACATTTTAATGACCAGATTGATCACTACCATTACACACTCATTCAGGATGACGGATATGTGCGGGGATTCATCGGCAAATGGCAGGTGGCCCGGGCGCGGATGGATTGGCGCAAGGCGTATTTGCCCGGCGCGCCGGTCGAGGTGGCCCAGAATATGACCGAGCAGCAGCTTTCGCCGGGCAAGCGGAAAACGGACATCGAGATTCTTAAGGGCAGCCAGTTGGAGCTGACCGGTCTGGTCGAAGCCGAGCGCATCGGGCCGGGCAGTGTCGCGCCCGTCAGCCAGCCAGCTACGCCGGCACTGGCCCGGCTGGGCCGCGCCGGAGTTTGGCAGGAGGTCGAGTCGGTCATGGTAGAGGGCCAGCAGGTCACCACCCGGATCAACGGCCGTTCCCGCTGGACACGGGGTGGTCGCGCGCTTCTCTATGAGGGCGTCATCAACAACAACGGCGAAGGCGTTTATTTTATGTGGGTGAAAACCTATGACCGGGTGGATGAGGTTTACCGGTTCGTCTATTTCTTCAAGGACGGCCCGGTGGATCATTTCGTGGGCAGATGGGATGAGACGACAAAGACCATCCTGTGGCGCTCCATCCAGCCGCCGGGCAACCGGGTGATCCACGAGACTTTCGTGAGCCCCACCCACCGGAACTGGCGCGTGGAATTTTTCGATAACAATGGCAAGCGCTTATCCAACAGCAACGGCGAAAGCCGACTGCAGGAATAACGCCATTGCCGCCTACGAAACTAGTGCCGCTTCGCCCAGTATCCTCCCCGCCGTGGGCAGCGTGGCGGCGATCGCATCCAGGTTGGCCGTAAGTTCGCGCACCGACTTTTCATGTCCACGCTCCAACAGGCGGCGCGTCCATTCCACCAACGCTAGGCTCACTGCCGTCTCATGGTCGGCATCGGTCAACTGGGCGGACTGCCCAAGGGCAAACCGGCACACCAACCGCGCGGCTTCATTGGCCGGATGCTTTGGTGCCGCCTCAAACAAGGGCAGGGCGGTCTTGAACTGGCCCGCCGTGAGCAGTGCGATGCCGCGTTGCTTGGCAATCTCCGGGTGATCCGGGTGATCCTGCACCGCGCAATCGGTCCAGTGCAGCGCAATCTCAGTGTCGTCCATATGGCCATTGACGATGTTGCAGCCCAGGCTCCACAGCGAGGGGGTCATCACATCCTGTTCAATCGCTTCGAACAACAACTGCACCGCCTCCTCGCCGCGATTGTTTTTCACCAGCAAAGTGCCCAGCCCATGCCGCACACCCGCGGCATCAGGTGAAATTTCCAGTGCCTTCCGGAAGGCCTCAACCGCGCTTTCCAAGTCGCCAGTCTCAGCCAGGCTATCGGCAAGCAGATGATACGGCCCGTGCCCTTCCACGCCGCGGAAACGCGGGGTGAACGTTGTTTCCCCGCTCTTCTCAATGCACGCGCGCAGTTCCGGGATAGCCTCGGCATGGCGTCCCTGCTTGACGAGGCCCAGCCCGGCCACATAATGAATGGACGCTGTGGGCCCACAATCCTGGGCCAATTGGCTGTTGGCCACGGAAACGAGTTCCTCGTAATTTTCCGCCTGCAGCAGGTGGAAGCAGAACATGCTCACCAGCCGTTCGCGCACTTCGGGCATCACGTTTTGGGCCTCATGCTGGGCGAGCACCTCCATTGCGTGGCGATGTTGCGTGAGTGCCTCATCAATGCGTCCGTCATTGAACAAATCCAACGCATAGTTCATAAGCAATGCCGGTTCATCGGGCATTTCCTCCACCGCCCGATCTAGCAGCCGGAGGTTGCGCTTCACCTTGTTGCGCGAGGCTTTTACCGTGGGGTCATACCCGAAATGCAGCAGCCGCGTGCGGCCAATGCCCGAGTCCATGCCCCAATGGCCCTGGCGAACGAGGATGGATGAGTAGATTTGTTCGTGCACGATCCCCACAAAGTACAGCCCCGGCGCGTTGCGGAACAGGCGCGGCACATAGGTCACGCCATCGACGGTTTGCACGAGCTGGTTGTCTTCCGCGCGCTCGAAGTTGGCCAGCGGAATACGGAAGCCAAGCTGGTTTTCGGATTGCAAGTCGCGAGCGAGATCGGCATTGCCCTCGGGATCAAGAATTTCATCCGCGTCGAGAATCAACACCCAGTCGCCGGTGGCATGCTCCAGCGAGAAATTGCGGGCATCGGAAAAATTGTCATTCCATTCAAAGTGATGCACCTCCGCGCCCAGCGATTCGGCCAGCGCCACGGTGCGGTCGGTGGAGCCGGTGTCTACCACCACCACCTGATGAGCGAGGTCTTTGACGGACTTGACGGCTTGGAGAATAAATTCCTCTTCATCCTTCACAATCATGCACACCGAGAGCCGGGGCGTGTCGCTGGGGGCCGGGGGCTCGGGCCAGTCGATGTCCGTGGTGGTGGGCGTGGATATTTGCCGCAGGTTTGTGCAAACTCCGATGGGCACATCCCATTTCGGGGTTAACGCGAGCAGCCGGTCGAGGCAGTGCAGCGCCTGCGTTTCATCGCCGGCGTCCAGCGCAATCTCCGCGAGATGGAGCCATGCTTCGGGATGGAATGGCCGCTGTGCCAGGCAATCCAGCGTGGCGTTCCACGAATCAAGGTGCCGGCCCTGTTTCAAAAGATCCTGTGAGGCAGCCAAGCTTCCCACCATTGCCGCGGGAGGAAGTGCGTCATCGGTTTCTTCGGAAACCGTTTCACGTTGCAATTGCTGGATGGTTTCGGCTTTTACCGTGCCATTACTTTGTGCGGCGGTTTCAGGTTCGCCGGGCGTGTCGGCTGGATCGGCCAGAGCCTTGAGGTTGCTGGCGGCGGTGGTGTTGTAGGGGTCAATCTCCAGCGCGCGCCGGAAGCACGAGACGGCCAGCGAGTTTTCATTCAGTTTGTGAAAGCACATGCCCAGCGCGAGGGCAGATTCTACTTCTTCCGGGCTGGCCTCGAGAACGCGTGCGTAAAGTTTGGCGGCCTCGGAAAATGCGCCAACTCGGAATTTCGCGGTGGCCAGTAGTTTGAGGCCGATGGTGTGTTCGGGGTCAATCTCGAGCAATTGGCTGACGTGTTCGTTGAACAGGTGCACGTCTCCATCAAAGAGCGCCGATGTGGCGGCCTGCGAATGGGGCGAGGGATCCTCCGGGTTCACGGCTGCCAGCCGGTGATAGGTCGCGGCCGCTTCCGTGTAGCGTTTTTCCCGGAAGAATAAGTTGCCAATCGCATTGAGTAGCGTGGCGTCTTCCGGATGCGCCGCGAGGCCTTCCTCGAGCGCCAGGCGTGTGCCTTCAACATCGCCGGTTCCCAGGGTTTGATGCGCGTGAATTAAAATGCGTTCCACATCGGTCTCCATCGCGTCCAGCGCTTCGATGGGGCTGGCGTTGGATTCCGGTTCCGGTTCGGGTTGCCGGGCCGGCGCGTTTTCAAGCTGCGCGAGGTTGGCACGGGCCAGGGCGTTTTCGGGATCCATCTGCAGCACGCGCTCGTAGGTCTCGCGCGCCAATTCAACCTGGCCCCCGCGGAAGAGGCACACGCCCATGGCGAGCAGGTTGTCGGCATTATCCGGTTCCAGTTTTGCGAGCGCGGTGAAGGCGCAGCCCGCATCATAAAAGCGTTCCTGTTCAAGGTTCAATTTGCCGAGGTATCGCAGCATGTCGGGGTTGTTGGGGTCAATTTCCATCGCCAGCCCCAGAGCGGATTCAAATTCATCATTGCGGTCGGTGGCCTCCGCCGCCATGGCAAGGCGCGTGTAGGCCGCGGCACTGCGCGGTTGCAATTCGATTAACCGGCGAAACTTCAACCGTGCTTCCTCGTAGCGTTCCAGTTGAAACAACTGCGAGCCGAGCGCCTCAATGAGCACGGGATTTTTTGGTTCCGCCAGAGTGGCTTTTTCCAGCTCGGCAACGGCCGCTTCCGGGTTGCCCGCGTCCAGAAAAAATTCCGCCTGATCCACTGCTCCGTTTTGTGGGGGTTCGGCCTCTGCATCGGGCTGGGTCGTGGGATTGTGGGCCGGCGCGTCGGCGGCTTCGGACTGTTCAATCACCTGCAAATTCTCACGGGCAAGTTGGTCCTCCGGGTCAAACTCCAGCAATTGTTGGTATGTGTTTGCCGCCTGTTCCGGGTTGCCGGTCTCAAACTGGCAAATGGCCAGCGCGTGCAGCAGGCCGGGCGTCACGCTGCCATCAGCGGCCAAACGGCTGTAGATTTTCCTGGCCGAAACACGGTCGCCGGTGAGGAAAGTGTAGTCGCCGAGCAACTGCATTGCCTCATGGTTTTCGGGCTCCAAGTCCAGCGCGGTGACGAGGCACGCCTCAAATGCCTCACGGTCGCCTTCATGATAGGCCGCCAGCCCCAGCTGCAAATGCGCCACCACATCCTCGGGGCACAGCTCCGCCAAGGCCGCAAAATTTGCGCGGGCCTCGGCGTGCTGTCCGGCTTCAAACTGTTGGGCGCCCAGCGCGCGCAACAGGACTGGATGCCGGTCGCCCAGCTCCACCGCCTGTTTCAATGCGGCGATGGCACCGGGCACATCATTTTGTTCATGGCAATGCTCGGCCTGATTCAGCCAGTGTTCCAGCGTGCCTTCGGGTTCCGGGGGGGTTCCATTCGTATCGTTCATGGTAAATTCAGGTTTGGATGCAGGTTCAGGTTGGGAAATTTCTTCGCCATAATCGGGCAATTCACCGCGGGCCAGCCAGTCGAGCACCTGCCGCATGCGCACCTCGGCAGTGTGATGCCGCAGTACCTTGACACGCGCGCGGTTGGCCATGCGCATGGCGGCCTCGGGGTTCTCCCGCAGGCGCAGAATGGCTTGCACCAATCCATCGGAATCGGCGCGGTCAAATAATTCAATCTCCTGCCCGGGCGCAAACAGCGCGCGCGTGCGGGCGCGGGGCGGGTCCCAAGAGATCACCGGCCGGCCCGCCGCCATGCTCTCCACCACACGCCCGGCGTAGCATTTGAATATGGAAGGCAGGTTCACCTGGGCGTAGCTGTTCTGCAGGCCATCCATCCACAGGTCGTTTAGGCGGCGTCGCAGGCGCCGTAGGTTGATGAGATATTCATCGTGCCAAGCCGGCTCGGCCACGTCGTACAGGCTCACGCGCTTGAGCGAGTTGATTTGCAGCACATCAAACTGCCTGGGAAATCCGGAGCCCAACTCCGGCAAATGCGGTTGGCTCAATAATCCTTCGGCGACGGCCATTTCAAACAGGTTCTTCCGTTCGGGATTATAAATGGTGCCGTGGAATGCCGCCGGGCCGGGCTCGGGTAATTCTACCGAGTCGCACACCTCGCGCCAGGTGACCACGGGCGGACACCAAAGCGCGGGGAGGCTCATTTCCTCCGCCAGCGTTTCCGCATCGCGATCATCAAACGTGAGCACATGGGTGCAATGTCGGAGGTAGCCTTTTACCTTGTCGCGCCGACCGGCGAGGTTGCGGTGCTGCGCCTCCTCCTTGGGCGTGTGCTCCAGCGATTCCATGATCACGCCCACCCGCACGTCGGTTTTGCTTTTTATCCATTCCAGAAAATCCGCATCATACTCATTGTGCGTGATCCAAATCCACGCCTGGTCAAATTCCTCGTGTTTGAACATGTATTGCGCTTGTCGCAGCCAGGAGGTGGGATGATCTGATGGCACCCCGGCCAGAGCCGCCAGCGAGCAGTATTCCACCTCGTTGGCCGCCAACCCCTCTTCCATTGCGTAAAACCCGTTGTACGACCACGCCTTGGCGTTTTGCCAATTGGCGCATTCAAAGCCCACGAGCAGAATTTTCTTCTTCGGCCGTGTTCCGGTGGGCCGCACCAGGTGAGCCGCACGATCGCAGTCCACGCGCACGGGCGCCTCGGCCTCCGCTGCAAATGGGTCGGTCGAAAGCGGTAATGAATCCTGTCCGGGACGTTTCACCAAATCCACCTTGTCGTATTCACTCGATGAATATGAACTGCAGACCGACCCCTTTTGGAAGCGCTTGAACCGACTTTCGAGTTCGTCCAATCCCGGCACCGGTTCGCCCAGCAGCTCATTGCATTTCACCAGCAACAGGAACGCCGGCTCCAGAATGATGCTGCACCGTGCCAGTTGATTTAGCAACACCACCGCTCTGACCGCATCTCCCGGCGCACGCCGATGCAACAGCGCCCTCGCCAGTGCGTAGCGGTAAAACGGGAAATCAGGGCTCCACTCCACCGCCTGTTCCAGCGGTTCCACCTCGCCCGTGTATTGGCCAAGATAATGCGCCAGCGAGGCGCGGATGAGGTTGACCAGCGGCTCACTCTCCACCGCGCCCTCGCCGAGCGCCTCGGTGAGAGTATCGAAATAACTGCGATAATCAAAACACGTGCTGTGGTAATCCCACGGCATAACATCCTCTTCGGCATACACCTTCCAGTGGTCGGACGGTCGGGCCAGCAATTCGCGCGTGATTGCCAGTGCCTGCTCCACTCCCGCGGGGTCGCCAATGTGAAAGGCGTGCCGCAGCGCGTTGAAGCGCAGCACCAGCGAATGCGGATGCTGCTCCCAGCCATCCTCATAAATTTTTTTGACCACGTTGCGCAGCAACTCATCCTCCCGCTCGAATGCCTCGCGCATGTCCAGTCGTTCCGAGCGGTTTACCAGGTCGGGCATGTCCTGGGTGAGATACAAATCCAATTCCCGCGCGGCATTGATGGCCGGGCCCGCATGCTCGGTCTGCCCGTGCCGGGCCTCGGCTTCCTTGAGGTTGTGCTTAAGCAACGCATAGTTCACCGACGGCGGATACACCCAGCCGCGGGAGGCGATTACGCGTTTCTGGTGCGGTTGCGCCGCTGCCCGTCCGTCGCGCTGATTGGCCAAGGCGGCGCGCACGGTTAGAAAACGCAAAAACTGCGAAACGCATTGGGGTTGGGCAAACTGGGTGCGCACCATCGCCCGTCCGCGTTGGGCGGCGGCCCGGTATGTTTCCCAGTCGCCGGTAATTTTTTTTAGGCTGGCCATCAGGTCATCCTGATCCGTGTGATAGGCCACCACGCCTTCGTCTTCGCCGGCGAATAGCCGGAGAGCGCTTTCCTCCTGCGTCAGCACCGCGCAACCCATCGCCAGCGACTCGATGCCGCGTGAGGGCATGCTGCCCGGGTGCCGCACGTAGGTGAAGGAGGCCTTGGAGCGGGCCATCTCGGCGAAATATTCCGCCGGGGGCAAAAAGCCATCGATGCGCCGGATTTGAGCCTGGTCATCCTTGATCCACTGTTGCAGCAACCGCGCCTTGTCCGGATGATACGGGCTGCGCATTGTGCCGGAGACAAACAGATCCACATCCCGCACGCAATGTTCCTCAAGAACCGGCAGGCAATTCAGGTCGATGCCAAACAGTTTTGGAAATGTGCAAACCGGCCCCGGCCGCAGTGCGCGTGCCTTGGCCCATTCCTCTGCTCCCACGGTGATGACCTCATCAAAGGCCGGCATCCACGGGGCATTGTTTTGGATGTGCAAATCAAGGTCCGAGGTGGTGCCGAAAACCGGGAAAGGCAGTTCACCCAGGTCATTGGGCAGGAACTGCCACTCGATCATGTGTGCAAAGTAAAAGTCGGGCTTGCCCTGAATGGAATCGGCCGCTTTCAAAAACGGCTTCACGGGTCGGCAATCCATCACCAAATCTCCGTGTTGGTCGCGCCGTGTCCGTTGGAGGCCTATGCGTCGCAGGGAAAATTTGTCGTCCGTAAATTCCGTGTCCTCCCAGATGGTCTGTGCCACCACTTCAATGCGATCCTTGCTGATAAGGCGCAGCAGTTCCGCCGCCTCCGGCAAATCGAGTTCCCGCAACACCTCTGCCGCTTCGTCCTCGCGCTTGGCTATCCACAATGCGGCGGCCAGATAAAATCGCGCTTCAGGATCTGTCTCGGGGGTAAGCGCCTCAATTGCTAGATCTGTTCTGCCCACCAAGCCCAAGGCAGCTGCCCGGCGCCAGCCCGCTTCGCCTTTCTCGCCAGCCGCACCACAAAAATTGCCCGCCTGAAACCAGTCGGCAACCGGCCCAAGCTCAACGGGAGGCAGCGCATAATGGCGGGCCTCCCGGGGGGGGAATGGCTTTGCAACATCCATGTTGACCCCATAGCAGCAATTTTTGGGCCAACTTTACCGGATGCCAACCAACAGAGAACCAGAAATCAGAGAAAAAGCAAAAAAAACGCCAAAACCACAAAAACAGCAAATAAAGTCAATTTAATCCACAACTTTAACGATAATTAAAACCGTGATGCAGTTTCCAGCGCTTGTGCGAGGGCATTTTGCGTTATGGATTTCGGTTTTTTTAGGGGAATAATTTCCGGGATTGGGATATTTGAGGTTTCTGATTGGTCGTTAAGCAGTTCGGCCAGTTTGCGCAGGGCAATGGCATTGTGTGGGAAGCGCCGAGCGACATCGCGATATTCGCGAATGGCATCCTCCGTGTTTCCGCTTTCAAGGGCTCCCTGGGCGGTGGCCAGCAATAATTGCTCCAGTTGCTCCTCATTGGGTTTTGTGCAGAGCGCGTGCTTCCCACCGCTTTCGGCGAAAATATTGAGGGCAACATTGCGAGCCTGATTTTTCACCATGGTGCGGTAGAAATCACCGGCAATGAAATCAAAGTTGATGCGGCGATCCGTGTCCCAGCGATCGGCCTCGCGCGTATCCACTTCATCATGCAGCACGCGATAGATTTGCGGTTGGTTTAGGAATCGGGTGCGGTTGAGCCCGTGGTCATGGTAAAGATACCACTGGATGACCAGCGACCAAGCGTCCGTGAACGAAACATGACCGAGACCGCCGCAGATTTCGAGAAGGCGACGGCTCCAGAACGGCCCTTCATCAATCACCGCCAGCTCGTCCATATGGTCGAGATTGAAGTGCGGGTAAAACGGTTGCTCTTGAAAGTACGGCCGATAAAAGCACGGGTGCGGTCTCTGGTGGATGAGATAAATGTCATCCTCAAAATGAGTGGTCTCCGCCAGCACGGCGGCGTCCCAATTGGGCTGGGTGACCACGAAATCATCGGCGAAGGCACCCATCACCGTGCTGCGGTCATCCGCCAACATCATGGCGCGGGTGTAGCCGATGTGGATGTCGATGTATCCGCGGCCGCGGGGCTCCACAATGTGTTTCACCGCGAAGGGATAGGTTTCCAGTTGCGGGAGGTAGTCTGGCACTTCTGGGTCGCAGCTGTCGAACTTCACCAGCACTTCGAAGTTGTTGTGGTCCGCGCTGTAATCGACAAGGCTTTGCAGCAGATTGGGCAGGCCCCAGTTGGGGTTGCCCTCGATTCGGGAGGTAATGAGCAGGCTGATCATGCTTGAATGGATTTTTGGTTTCGGTTGCCCAGCAGGCTGGCCAGTTGTTCATGGGCGGACTGGCGCGCAGCGGATTTATAACTGGCATGCGCGCGCGCCCATTCGCCATCGGATTCATAATTCCACTGGCGCATGACACCGCCATATCGTTCATGGAATTTCAGTGCCACCCTGCCATCAAACTGGTTGGTCCAGTCGCCGGAAATGCCCTTGCGAAACAAATACTGCGTGCGCACGGGTTCCCCCATCTGGCCGCATCTGCGTTGGGTGACGTTTTCAAAACTGTGCCGCGCGCACGATTCCTGCAACGCGGCGTCGGTGGCCGGTAATTCGGCAAAATCCAAAATGCGCCGCAAGCCGGCGGGGATATTGCGCTTCAATTCCTCAAACGTGAGTTTCAGGATATTCGGCTGCTCCAGTGCTCGCCATGAAATTGCATCATCAATTTTATCAAAAAAATCTGAATCTTCATGCACATATTCAAGGTACAGTTCGGATTCAGTTTTCTCTTCATCGTACAGACCGCGATGGATGCCGTCTTTCACATGCGAAACCAGCACATCCCGCGGATCGCGCGTGAGGCAGATGAAACGAAAATCATCCCGCGCCACGAATTCGGCGAACACTTCCGGACCGCTGTGAGTCCAGTGAAACCCGCGCGCTCCGGATGCGACATCCTCCGCCAATCGTTCGGGTTCCGACGGCCCGGAGAAGTATTTGCAGCCCGAGGAATGGGCAAATTCCTCCAACACCGGCATTACGATGGATGCCCCGGAGTTGGGCAGATTATAAAAAACAACGTGTTTCATAAATTCAATGCTTCAATTGCGCGGCCCACAGGCGCGTGGTGTAGCCCACCGCCAACACCTGGCCGTGCACCGCGGTGATCGCTTCGATGCCACCGATGATGCCGTTAAACGCCTCGCCCGCTTGGCGTTGCAGCGTGCCGTGCGAGCGCCACGCCTCCACGTATGCCTCCGCCGGAACGCGCGCCACATAAGAGGCTTCGATGAAAATCGGTTCTTCAAAAATACCGCTTTCGCGAATGACCTCCGTTTGGTCCTCGCGCCGCGTGCCGTAGCCGTAGCCTTCGATGCGGTTCTTGATGTAGTCCTCCACCTCAGCTTGCAGTGAATGATTCAAGTCGCGGTGATTCCAAAGGCAGGCGAACCAACCGTTCGGCCGCAGGATGCGTTGTGTTTCGCGCAAAGCTTCCGGGCGGTCGGTGGTATTAAAGGAAGAACCAAATGTGACGGCATCAAACGCGTTGTCCGGCTGGCCGGTTTCTTCGCCGGTGCCCACGTGCCATTGCACGGGTTTGTTGGCGGTGACGCGCATGCCCACCGCGCGCATTGCGTCGTTGGGTTCCACGGCGGCGACATTGCAGCCGCGGGCCACGAGCAGCTTGGTGAGATGCGCGGAGCCCGCGCCCACGTCGCACACGGCCGCGTCCTGCCGCAGCTCGGCAAGGTCACAAAAACGTACCACTGCTTCCACGGCGTAATCAGGCCGATTCAAATAATGCGGCGCCAGTTCGGTATAATCCCATTTAGTTTTCATTTTAGTTTAGATTGATTCTCGGGTTGGATTGAAAAAGGTTTTTGATTTGTTGTTCATGATTAAAGCGGGACGGATGACTAGATATGTTGTACTTGTCCGTCATTTGCTGCAGGTGCAACAAACTGGCGAATAGCTGGCCATTACCTTTTGGTTTTTGTTCAAGAGCATGTTGTTTTGCCCATAGGCCGTTGGGTTCATAGCCCCATGCGCGCAAGTAGCGACCAAACCGCCGGTGGAACTGCTGCGCAGTGGGTCCGTCAAAATAATTGGCCCAATCTCCACTGGTTCCTTTGCGAAACATATATTGGGTGCGCACGGTTTTTCCTTGCTCGCCGCGTTGCCGACCGGCGACTTTCTCAAAGCTATATTTCTTGCAAAGCTCGCCTATGGTTTTTGGATCAACCGGAATTCCAATAAAGTCCGCAAGACATTTCATCAATGCCGGGATGTTTTGCTTCATGGCTTCAAAGCTGATTTGCATCACATTGGATTGCTCCAAGGCCCGCCATGCGTGTGCTTGGTCAAACCACTGGTTGAAACCAGATTGAATGGAATTGCGGCAGAGTTGCAGGATGGAGTTCCCTTTATTGTTTCCCTGGTGTGTGACATCTTTGAGATTTGAAATCATGACGTCTCGCGGATCACGAGTTAGGCAAATGAACCGGAAGTCATCCCGCTCCAATTCGTTGGTGAAAGTCTCTAGTGGATCATGCGTCCAGTGAAAAATGCTTTCATTTTTTTCCATTTCTCCATGGAACCGAAAGGTTTCAGCCGGGCTGACTAGATTGTGGTAGCCCTCTTGTTGCAACCATTCCTCAAGGATGGGTACAATTGCAGATCCACCGGCATTGTGCAGGTTGTAAAAAACCACGTGCGGTCGTTGCGAAAGCGGATGCAGGCCGAGGGCGTCTGTAAGTATTCATCTCTATATTGCTTTTTTAACTGTTATTT
>CAZJRV010000009.1:0-25962 GCA_964548235.1 uncultured Verrucomicrobiota bacterium | reverse complement strand
TCATAAACGCCTGCCCCGGCAACACATCGCCCGGCGCCTGCAAACTGCTGATGGCCAAGTCCTCCCCACGCGCGCGGCTCATCCAGCGGTGGTCAATGGCGATGCCACGCCCGGCCGCGCGCGCAGCAATGCCTGCGGGATCGCGTCCTGTCCAGTGGCCATCGGACAGTACCAGAATGCGCCCACCCTTGTCCGGAGGAATCAGCGCCAGCGCATTCTCCATCGCGTTGGCGAGGCGCGAGTGTTGGCCGTCGATTTTGCCGGTGAATTCATCCAGCCGATCCGATCCCGGCGCCAGCTCGATGCCCGCTTCGCGCCCGAAACTCACCACCGCCAGCCGGTCGCCTGAATCCATGGCGCTGTGCAGTTGTTTGATGGCTTCGAGCTGATCTTCCCGCGCTCGTGCGGGCATCGATTCACTGCGATCGGTCACCACCACCAGCACCCCGTGGCGATCGGGCAGGCGCGCCGCCGGCTGCGCCATGGCCAACACCAACAAGCCGAGCGTGATACTGCGCAAAATGTTCAGCCCCCGCCCGGGCAGGGGCCACGCCACCAGCGCCGCGCCCAATGGCACCAGCAGCAACAACCAGATTGGAGCGAGCAAGGTCATTTTAAGTGCGGCCGCGTTGGCGGGCGATCATCCACAGGTGCGCCATCGCGCCGGCGAGGGCCAACAAAATCAGGTAGGGCAAAATCGACGCGTACTCAAAGCGCACTTCCTCTTCCGTGCCCCAGCCGCCCCAGTTGCCGGTGAGGGCACTGGAAAGATTGGATTCAGCGCCGGCCAAAAAATTGACCGCAAAGTTTTCGCGCAGCCGGTTGGTTTGTGTGCCGGAAGAAATCGTGTACACGCCGGGTTGATGAATCGGTAATTGGATTTCATCGCCGGGCGCGTCGAGCGTCTTTTCAGTCTGATCCGGATAAATCAGCGACGCGCTGTTGCCGCGCGCGCGGTAGGGCACCGCCGCACCAAGGCGCCGGTTGTTTTGCGGCAGCCCATCCTGCGCCCGTGCGCGCCAGCTCAGCAAATTCCAGAACAACGCGGGCCATTGCGGGGTGTCCTGCACGGTAGACTGCGCGGGTACGAAATACATCGTCACCTGCTCACGCCCGCGTCGGTCGGTGCGGGTGGTGAGCAGCGGCACATTGCCGGCGGTAATAATCGGCAAATGACCCGGCGCATTGGTGGCCGCGCCGTGCGCGCCCCAAACCAGACCGGGCAAGGTCAGTCCACGCGTCAGCGGATGGGTGGTGTCCATCACAAAGGGGCCGGTGAATCGTTCAGCCTTTTTCGGTTCATTTGGAACAGGCGCAATGCGCAGGCCCCACGCCTCGGGCCCGGCAGGCAGGGCGTCGCTTTGGTGGATGACCAATTCGGGTGGTTGATTGGTCGGCGCGCGCAGGCCGGTGGCATCGAGGGTTTCGCTGATGAGTTGGGCCAGGTTGGTATCGGTGACGGACATTTGCACGCGCACCATTCGCCGTCGCGGGCGCACCAGCGCGGCTTGGTTGTCGCCGGCCAACGCATCGGGGCCCAGCACCGCGCGCAGGGTGCCCATCGAGGCAGGCACGGGCAGCGTGACGCGGTGGGTGCGGTTGGTTTGCAGCAGCAACCGTTTTTCATAAACCACCTGTTGACCGGTCGTGACGCGCAAGGTGTTGGTGGCGGCACGGGCGGAGAGGTTGGCAACTTCAAACAGGCAGCGATCGCCCGCGCCGTGCGGTGTGCGGGCGGCGTTGACGAAGGCAAAATTGACGGCCGGTTTGCCAACGGCTTCCCAACGGATACGGCCGGGTGGCAGATCGGTTTCGACGGGGGCGTGGTCGGTCAGCACCAGCACATCGGCCTCGCCCTTGCGCAGGTTGCGCGCAAGGGCCAATGCGGCATCGAGGTCGGCGGCGTGGGCGGTGCAGGTCCAAAGGGCGATTGATCCTTGAGCTGATCCGGATGCGGCACGGCATCGCCGAGCAGGCGCGGCCCGGCCCCGGCGGCGATGAGTTGGTAGCTGGCAAAATCGCGTTGCTCGAGAATTTCATTCAACAACTTGAGCGCCTCATCGCGCGGTTGTTGGCCGGCAGAACCGGCGCTCATCGAAAGGGAATCATCCAAAACCACAATCAGCGGACGTGTGGTGTGCGGCAGTTGCCAGCGCGGCCCCAGCGCGGCGAGCACCAGCAGCGTGAGGATGAGCAGCTCGATGAAAAACACGGGAGGAAACTTGGGCGTCTCAAAGCGGCGACCGCCTTCGCGCGATTCCTTTTGCATTTGCCACAGCAACAGGCTGGATACCGGCTGCTTGCGAAAGCGGTGCCGCAAGAAATAAATCGCCGCCAGCAACGGCAAACTGATCGCCGCAAGCCACGCGAGAGGATAAGTGATCGTCGGCATCAGGCGGGCTCCAGTAGTTGGATTTCCTCCAGCGCGGCGAGCGAAGAGCTGAGGTCCTCGGCGATGAGGGTGGTGAGTTGTGCGCCGGTTTGTTTGCAGGCGTTGTGCCAGCTTTGTTGGAGGCGGCGCAGGGTGTCGCGGTAGGATTCGCGGATGCTTGCGTCAATATAAATGGAAAGTGTTTCGCCGGTTTCGGTATCCTGTAATTGGGCGTTGCCCGGCTCCGGCGCGGTAGCGTCGGCGCGGGCGAGTAGCTGAATGACGTGCAGATTGGCTGCGCCTTCGGATAGCTTGCGCAGGGTGGGCAGTGGATCGCCCGGCCACAGCAGGTCGCTAATGACCACGCGCATGCCTTGACGGCGCAGACGCGGAGGCAGCAGGCCGTGTGCTTCCTCAAAGGAACGCGCGCCGCCCATTGGCAGCTCGCCCCAGGCGCCGGGCGGCTGGGTGTCGTTGCGGACGCGCTGGAAGCCCTCGCCGGTCATCCACAACGCCTGCGAACAACGCGCATTGCCGGCGGCGGTGGCCAACAGCGCGGCAAGTTGATGCAGCGCACCGGGCTTGTCTGTGTCTGGCAAATTCATCGAGGCGGAGGTGTCGAGGATGAGGTCGAGGTGCGGTTGCACTTCTTCGCGGTGCAGCTTCACGACGAGTTGGTTGCTGCGGGCATAAGCGTTCCAATCGATGTGGCGGAGGTCATCGCCGGGTTGGTACTCGCGGTAATCCTGAAAGTCCACCGAGCTGCCCGCGCGGCGGCCGAGGCGTTCGCCGCGCATACCGGTCATCGGGGCATTGGGCAGGCACAGCGCGTAACGCATGCCCGCGCGCTCGCCGTCAATCAAGTTTTGGCGGGGCGATGTTTTCATTGGCCGGGGCTGGATTGGTGGTTGTGGCGGTTGTCGCAGTTACGTCGGTTGCAGGGCGTTCGTAGGGTTTGAATTCCTTGATGCGCCCGTACATCCATCGGAAATTGAAGGTGAATGCGATCCCCGCGAGGGCGAAGGCGGTTGCGAGGTGGATGAGGACTTCTTGTTGATCGTAAAATGCAATCGGGGAAAAAGAAGTGAGCGCGATGCCGGGAATGAAGGCGTCCTCCATGAAATCCTGTGTGAACAGGAAATAAATGACGAAAGCCGCAAAATATGGGATTAAAATAATCACGAGAACAAACAGGCGCGGCCACAGGGCGCTGCGTTTGGGGATCAAGGCGCGGTGCACCCACAACGCCATCAGGCAATAGGCGAGGTGATACAGGCCAATTACGGAGTAGCCCTGCCACACTTCGTGCCAGTCATTCGCGTGCGCGCTGCCGCCGGTGAGCACAGGCCAGGCCAGGATGCTTGCGCCGACGATGAGCAGGCCTCCAAATCCCATCAGGCAGCACAGGGCGATGCCTCCCAATGCGCCGTTGAAAAACAGGAACGCCACCGCGCGGCGCAGCGGATGCCGCGGGATTTCGCGCCGCACACGCACGCTGAGGTAATCCTCCAGCCCGATGGCGTAAAAAAGCCCCAGCACGCCGATTAGCCCCGAAATAATCAAGAACCCGGCGGCAAAGATCTCCCATTCATCCGTCGCCAGTGCCCAGATGAACGCCTCCACGCCGACGATGACCCACATCACCACGCAGTATACGCGCAGCGAATATTCGCGATTGGCGGTGCGAGGGGTGATGAAGTTGACGCACAGGTAAAACAGCAGCCCCCCCAACAGGCCTATGTTGAGCAGCCAAGTGACTAGCATGGGCAGCGCTTCCTCCCAAAACTGGCCGCCCGTCATGGCCGCGCCCATTCTCGAGAAAATTGCCGCTTGGGCCACGCTTAACATTATGGTGAAGACAAGCGGCAATCCCATGAACACCGCGATGAGGATCTTGAAAATATAATGAATCCCCATCGAGGCCAGGGTCATCGCCGCCAGAAGCAGGATGCAGTTCGTCAGGTAAAGGAAACTTACCGTGATCAGGATGGTCGGCAGGTCGATTCCGCGCAGCAAATAGCTGAACACCATGAAGGGCAGGGCGGCGGTATAAAAAATCCCGATCAAGGCCGCGCCGCTCAGGAATTTGCCGGCGATGATGCGCGAGGGGCTCATGGTGGTGATGTAAAGCAAGTCCGCGCTGGCGGTGGAGCGCTCGGCGATGGAGCGGATGCCCACGTAAATGGGCAGGAAAAGAAAGGTGATCGCCATCATTACCCCGGCAATGGAGCCGAAGAGTTGCGCGCCGATGTAGTTGCGCCCGCCGCTGGAGCTGTCCCCAAGCAGGAACCCCAGCGAGACGATGAAGAAGATGGCCATCATCAACAGCACCGCGCCGGCCACCGTCCAGTTGCGCGCGGCCTGGCGGATGTCCTTCACCAGCACAGCGTTGGGCTCCAGGCTGCGCAGCCACGCGAAGCGGGGGGTGGCGGTTTCGGCGGCTTCACTCATTGCACGCCTCCCTGGGTGACGTTCATGAAAATATCCTCGAGGTTGGCCTTGGTTTGGCGAAACTCCACGACACGATTGCCCTGTGCGATGAGGGTGTTGAGGACGCCAAAGGCTTCTTCTTCACCGCCTTCCACTTCAAAATGTAATTCAGCACCGACAAGGCGTGGATTTTCCACGTGGGCGGTTTGGAGCAGTTCGCGGAGTAAATCCTGTGGCTCGCTCAGGACGCGCAGCGCGTAGGTGCGGCGCGGCGCGCGCTTGGCGGTGACATCATCAATGCGGCCGCTCTCGAGTAGGCGGCCCTGTTCGATGATGACGACGCCGTCGCAAATCTCGGTCAACTCCGTGAGAATGTGTGAGCTGATGAGAATGGCTTTGCCCTGCTTGGCCAGTAGCGTGAGCAATTCGCGCAATTCCACACGCGCGCGCGGATCCAGGCCAGCGGCAGGTTCATCGAGAATGAGCACTTGCGGATCGGCTACCAAGGCGCGCCCGAGGCTGACGCGCTGTTTCATGCCCTTGGAGAGCGAGCGCAAAGTTTTTTCGCAGATGCCAGCGACATTGGTGAATTCTTCCACGCTGTCCACGGTGGTGGCGCGCTGGCTACCGCGCAGGCCGTAGGCGCGCGCGAAAAAATCAAGGTACTCATGCACCGTAGTGTCCCAGTACGGCTTGAGTTCGTCCGGCACAAATCCGATGAGGTGGCGGGCTTTCTCAGGATATTCCACCACCGAGAGATCATCCATAAACACGTCGCCTTCGTTGGGCTCATCCAGCGTGGCCATGATGCGCATAGTGGTGGTTTTGCCGGCGCCATTGGGGCCCACGAAGCCGTAGATTTGGCCGGACTCAAATTCAAAGGAAACGGAATCGACCGCAAGCGTCTTGCCAAACTCACGCCGCAGGTTTTGCACGCGGATCTTCATGGGCCGGCCTCCGTTTTTGTGAGCACGCCGTACACCAGCGCGTGTGTTTTCTCTTTCCCGCGCCCGATGGGGTTTTTCGCGAAGGGCGAATTCGCCAAGCTTGCGATGTAGGTGCCGGGTGCGAGGTTGGCGGGGTAATTGTCCTCCGGCGTCTCCTTGTTGGTGGACAACAGGAAATCCGTGTTCACATAATCGATCACCGTTTGTTTGCCCGCGACGCGCTGCAAATCGGCGCGCTGTCCGGCGTTGAGGTGGGTGGAGGCTTCAAAAATATTCCCGCGCGCATCGGCCAGCCACAAGTGGTGGATCACTGTGCCGAGGCTGTTCACCACCGTGGGCGAGCCGTTGTTCCAAGTGACACTGAGGCGTTCCTTGCGCGGCTCGCTTTTGCGCAATGCAAAATGGGCGGGCACACGCGAGGCTACCCATTTGCCAGTAAAAACCTGCCCCTTTGTCCAGTCCACCCCGCGCTCGCCGCCGAAATCCTTGCCGGACAAATTGAGCAATGGCGTCACCTCCGTGTGCGCAGAAAATTCAAGTTGCCCCGGTGCCACCGGCGCATAAATGCCGAGCGCGCCAATGGTGGCCGCCTGTTGCGTTTGCTGATCGAGAATTGTGATGACATCGCGCCGCACGGTGGGCGTGAAGCCCTCGCTCAACAGCGCCGTGACAAAGACCACCGCGCTGGTCAACACCGACACCGCCGGTAGCGTCCACAAGAACCACGTGCGCCGCTTGAACTTGTGCAGCAGGATGAGGTTCACCGGTCCGGCCAAAATCACGAACGCGATTAGGATGACAATCATCAACCGCACCGGCACCGTGGCGTCATCCACGACGGGAAAGAAGTCATCAAAACTGCCGGATTCACGGCCGTAATAATGGTGGTCATGCGCGTGAAAACTCCGCGCCCCGGCCATCACCGGCGCCAGTGCCGGCATCGGAACCAAATTCTCGTCGTGAATAGCCTTCAACGTCTTGATCAGGTGCCAATCCAGTTCATCGTCATCTGCTGCTCCCTCGAACAATTGGATCATTCCCCAGCCGAGGGTAAACACCACATATTTAATGGGTGGTATTTCTTCGGTGAGATTTTCTTGAGGGGTTTCCTCCCGTTCATTGTATTGGCCGTAGCCGTGATCTGATTTCTCCAAATTGCTCACCGTTTCCTTGAGGGCTTGGGCAGCTTCCCCCCGGCTAACCAATTGGTGGGCGTTCAGCATTCGGGCATCCGGTGGCAGTGGTATGGAGCCATCCACAAACAAACGTCCGCCGGTCCGCACGTATTGCAGGATGGCTTGCCGCACTTCCGCCGGGGCATCGGCCCATTCCTTGGCGCGCAACAACACGCCATCAAACCCGCTGTACGCCAGCCAATGGCGCGGCCACTGGGGCATGCGCGCCTCGGCGGCGTGCACGGAGTGCGAGGCCGGGCTGGATCCGGTCGGAATCGTGACAGTGCTTCCCGTCCAGGACCGACCGGCCAACAGGACCACGGGTTCATTGTAGCCTAGGTTGTTGCTGCTATCCACGTGCGCACCGAAGGCGTCCTGCAGGATGCGGGTTTCGCCATCCACAGTGAAACGGGCATTCGGCTCAAATGAATTGATGGATAGGGGCGGCTGGTACAGTGTCACCCGCTTGCGGCTCTTAGCCCCAAGCGTCACGGTGCGGCGCAAGTCCGCGATATTGGACCAGCTGCGATAATTGTCCCGCAGCAGTTGAATAGTGACGGTGCGTTCCTTGTCGGAAAGATTTTCCAGCTCGAACTGATGCGCCGCGTAGCCGTGGAAGCGCTCGACATCGGCCAGTGTGCGAGTGCGCACGTGCACGTTCTTGAAGGTCAACTCACCGGCCGCCAGCCCCAAGGCGAGCAGGTGCGTGATGCAGATAATTTGCCAGGCCCGGCTCATGCGGTCGGTTGCAGCGAAACATCCTCGGGCAATTGCAGGCCGGTGTCATCGAGCGTCTCGAGCAATTGATCCAGCACGCCGTGAGCATCCATCCGGTCGAAGCGCGCCTGGTAATTCAAAATCAAACGATGATTCAAAACCGGCCGCGCAATCGCGCGCACATCTTCAAAGCCCACCGTGGGCCGACCGTCCACCAGCGCGTGCGCGCGTGCCGCCTCGGCCATGGCGATGGCCGCGCGCGGCGAGGCGCCATACTGCACGTAGCGCGTCACCGGCTCGGGTGCCTCGGCATTGTCCGGGTGCGTGGCGGAAACCAGCCGCGCAATGTAGCTCGCCACCGGCTTGGGCAGGAAAATATGTTCCATCACAGTGAAGAGATACTTGAGGTCATCGGCATCCAATTGCCAATCCGGTGTGGGCACATCGCCCCGGCGCCGACCGGTGATGATGTTTTGTAGCACACCCGCATCCACAGCATCGAACATCACGCGGAAGAGAAAACGATCCAACTGCGCTTCGGGCAATGGATACGTGCCTTCCATCTCAATGGGGTTTTGGCTGGCGAGTACGAAGAACGGATCGGGCAGCGGCCGCGTTTGGCCGCGCAATGTGACGGAGCGTTCCTGCATGGTCTCGAGCATCGCGCTTTGTGTCTTGGGCGAAGCGCGGTTGATTTCGTCCGCCAATAAAATATTGGTGAACACCGGGCCGGGCTCGAAAATCATCTCGCGCTTGCCCGTGTCGGTTTCCTGTAAAATATGCGTGCCCACCACGTCGCCCGGCATGAGGTCCGGCGTGAACTGCACGCGGCTGAATTGCAGTTTCATCACATCGCCGATAGTTTGCACGAGAGCGGTCTTGCCCAAACCGGGAAGACCCTCGAGGAGAATATGCCCGCGACTGAGCATGCCGATGAGCACCAGCCGGTGCAGGTCCGCGCGCCCGAGCAGGCTGCGGTCAAGCTGTTCGAGCACTTGGCGGGTGAGTTCAGTGGCCGGGGTCAGTTCCTCCGGCTTCAGCAGGCGGGTGGTATCACTCATGGGAATTGCGTGGCAAAGATAACCATTGCGTTGTCAGCAATCACGCAAAAAAGGCGGAAGGATTCATTAATAAAAATGATGGAACTATCGAGTGACTCAATTGTTCAACACGCCGCCCTCCTGGATTCCCGCTCAAGGTGAGGCTTAATCTTCGCCGCGTTGGAAGAAGCGATCCACCGTGCCGCGATGGCGCGGGAGGACAGGGGCGGTGAGGGCGCTGCCGCCGCCGGCTTGGGAATTCTCCAATGCGTCACGGCCCAGCACGGCTTCGCCGCCGGTGATGTCCGGCGCGCTGGAGGTGACGCCTGCGAGCCGGGCTTGATTGAGGCTCACGCTGGGGGAAAGTTTTTCTTCGTTAAACGCTGTACCGGATTCGTTGGTGGGCTCGCCGTATTGCGTGGGGCCGGCGCCGGGGCCGCGGTCGATGCCGCCCTTACCTTGGGCCATTTGCTCGAGGAATTCACGCAGTTCGCCGGGCTGCAATCCGCCTTTGGCCAGCAGATCCTTGAGTGCTTCGCCGCCGGGCAATTCGCCTGCGCCTTGGAGCTGCTCGGCCAAGCCGGGTGGAATGAGATTTTGTTGGCCTAATTTTTCCGCGAGCTTTTGGAGGGCGTCTTTGTTTTCGCGCAGGGCATCGAGCAAAGGCTTGAGTTGATCGGGATCCATCGGCTGATTTTGTTGGGCGGCCTGCTGGAGGGCTTTTTGAATTTCCGGCGCAAGGTTTTCCAACGCTTCGTCATTTAACAATTCGTTCAGGAGCGCACCGAGTTCCTTCAATGCTTTTTCCTCATTTTCCTCGGAATGAGGCGAGGCGTCCTTGGGCATTTTATCGACGGCATTACCCAGCATCTCGGCCTCGGTGATGGCGGAGAGTTTTTCCAACGCCTCCTGCGCGGCTTGTTCAGCGAGATTTTGATTGCTGAGCTTGAGGTGATCAAGCGCTTCCCAAGTCTTGGCGGGATTAAACCCGGTGGCCTCTTCCTTTAGGCGTTCGAGTTCCGAGCGTTTCAATTCAGCTTCTTCCTGCGAAATAATTTGTTCCTCCTCGAGGACATCCACCTGTTCGCGTGCCTGCTCAATCGTCTGGCCAATCTCCAAAGGCGGCTCGGCCAGCAGCTTGGCAAAACGCGTGGGGACGAGCAGGGTGACGATGAGGAAAATCATTGCCAGCATCAAGCCGCCGTAAGCCCGTCCACCGCGCCAACGCAAATTGGGAAGGTGCAGGTTATTCTGCCGGTCCGCCCAAGCTGCGGTGTCCACTTCCGCATCGGCCATCACAAGGCCGCCGGCTTTGTTTTCGCGATCGAATGTGGCCCGCAATTGTTCGGCGGTTGGGCGGCGCTTCGATTCGCGCCGCCACGCCGCGCCCAGCAAAATTGCCAGCGATCCGAAAGCGTACGCCCACCAATACGGCGGCAAACTCGCCGTGAGCCGGACGACCAATGCCAGCACGCCGAGCACCATCAACCAAACACCCATCCAACGCAGAGCAGTGCGCCGGAACATCATCCCGTTCATTCGGCGTGAAAATGATTGGAGTGATCGGTCGGAAGAATTCATCGCAACGGGTTTGAGGATAGGCAGGGGCAGCGATTAGTCAAGGGGAGGCTGTAAACAGATCGCTTTTTTAAAAACAAAGAATTGAATGGAGCCGATTTTTAAAAGGAAAAAAAGCCTTGGAAAACTTGTGGTTTTTGTGGTCAAACTCGTAAAACAACTGAAATAGTGTGGACAAAAAAAGCTGTTGTTACCAAAAAAATCATTTGCGAAAATTGAAAACTCGTGGTATTGAACAGTGAACGGGCAGTTGTTACCCTGAAATTTTAAAGGAAAACCGAGTTGTTACCAGAATAGAACAAGAAACCAAGGCTGGAAATTATGGCTAGTTTACGGAAGCGATTGAAGAGTGATAATTGGGTTTGCTGTTATGCCACGGCGGATGGGCGGCGGACGCAACGCAGCACGGGCACCACGGACAAGGATGAGGCGATGGCCATTTGTCGGCGTTGGGAAAATGAGGAGTATGCCCTGCGCGAAAATGGTGAGCCTACGGAGGGATTGGCAGTGGCAAACAAGCGCGCGTTGGTGGCCGGGTTGGTTTCGATAGTGGTCGTGATATTGGGGTTGGTGGGTTACTGGCAGTATGATCGTTGGAAGAACGGGCCGGAGTTGTTTGTGGATGTGCCGGAGAATGAACAGCCGGCAACTTTTTTTGAATCCAACTTTGCCAAGCGCCATCGCTGGGTGCGGCTTTCGCCCGATGCGTTGGAGCGGTTGAATACCTTGGGCGGCAAGATTCGGTTGAATTTGTTTGATGACCTGAAGGTGAACACCGAGGTGGTGGTGCGCCGGTTCATTGATGGCGGGGCAGAAACCTCGGTGGGTTGGCTGGATGACGACCCGGACACGATGATGCTGATGTGTCGTCAGACCGCGCAGCCGGGGAAACTGATGGGGGTGGTAGTGGATACGCTGGGGACGCAGTATTTAATTTCGCACGAGATAGATGGCAAACACGTCATTGTGGAGGTGGACCAAACCAAGATTCCCGGCTGCGGTGGCGTGGTGGAAATGGGCCCAGCGAAGCAAACGGTGAAGACCGCTGCGGCAAGGCCGGCCTCGTCCACACGTGACCCGGCTGAGGCGCAGGCATTGCAGCGGCGGATGCGTGGCACGGTGGCACAGGCATTCATTGGCACCGGTGGTGCTGGCGGTCATGAGCATGGCACGGGTGTGGCTTGTACGGAATGTCGGTCATTGGCGACACTCAAGAATCAATTTAAGCAGGCAAAACAGATGAATTGGAATCGACCGGAGCGGGCGATCCAGCCAGAGAACACTGGGCCGATGGGCCACCCGGCTGATTCATCCAATCCATCTAATCCGTCGGATCCGTCCGAAACATCGGGCGAACCGGTTCACACCAGCTCGCATGATTTGCTTAAGTCGATGAGCTTCAACCAGCCCTTGTTGGCGGCAATCAATCCATCTAATAAAAGTTGGGGCCTTTGGGGTCGGGGCGGTTCTTCGCGGCAAACGGTGGGCCCCACCTCACCGGGTGTGCTGCAGCATTTGCGCGGTGGAGATGTTGAAATCATCGATGTCCTGTTTGTTTACACGGATGATCTCCGTGCGGCTCAAGCCGGGGCGGATGCTGCCGAGCAGCTTGCAAACCTTAAGATTTCCATTACCCGCACGGTGGAATTAACCAATGCCATTTTCTCCAATTGCCACATTCCGCTGGAGGTGCGTGTGGCGGATATCACGTTGGCCCGCTGGCGGGCGATGTCGGGCGGCGATGCCACGTTGGCCGCGTGCGGTGGCCCTTCTGGCGCGGCTTGGGAACAGGTTCAGGCACCTGTGCGGCCGGTGTTCGATTCCGCCGCGCAGCCTCCTACGTGGACCAAGCACTGGAACAACGGGGCCAAGGTGGGTGTTTATCTTCCCAAATATGAGATGTATAACCCGAGCAAGTTGACCCCGCCCGGAGAGTTGGGCGATGCCTTGTCCTGGATTGGTCAAAACAACAACAGTCTGCTGTATGGCGATCAATATTGGGGGTTGGGCACATTTGCCGCTGCGGCTGGAAACGTGGATCGCGCTCATATCAATTTGCCCAGCAATCTCTCGTGGATTCTTGTGCCAGATCAGGATGTTAGCCCAACCACCGCAGATAATGCGGTTATGTTTACCTATACTACCCGTTTAACGCCGGAATTGAATACCGGCCCGGTGGAACACCCGGAATCCAGCCATGGCTTGACTGAGGATTACGGCGCGACAGGGAATCCGGCGAGTACTGTCCCCACGGGGTATCCGGGCATATCCCATATTCCAGTTCAGCAGTATAATGACATGACGGGCCCCAACCCGGGGCCGGTGCTTATCGATACGGTCAATGACACGGTCGAGTGGCTTGGGGGAGTTGAGCACGGATTATCCACGGGCAGTGTGATTTATTTTGAGTCGTGGTCAACCGCGCCGGACACCAAGTCGAAGGCGATCCCGGCCTGGAGAGTACGGCAACAGCCTGCGAAGCTCACCGCGGTGGAGGTGCAGTCCGATGGGGGCGGGGCTTCCAGTGGGCCGGGCGGGGCTGGGCGTCGTCCCCAGCCTCAGCCGGGAGGTGCCGGTAAAGGTGCGCCGAGTGGACCGGGTGCGCCGGAGGAGAAGGTGGGCAAAGGAATTCCCGTAATGCACTACCCGGTGGTAGCCGGATGGAATGGAGTGATAACGCGCGCGCAGCATTATCCTTCCTTGAAAATCGGGGAACGGTCCACGCATCCCATGTTTGAGGCCGGCCGGGCCAGTTACTGGTATCTCGATTATCCGGGCAACTCGGCCGAGCCGGAGAAGAGCGCGCGGGCTTTCCTCGGTGCCATGTCCGGGCAGTTGAAGATGAAGCCAGACACCTCGGATCTGAAAACCCTGCAGGTGAAGCACGGGTTGGGCACGGGCCACACGCGATTCCAGCAGGTGATTCATGGCATCCCCGTTTACGGTGGGCATGTGTCCGTGCATCAGCGCCCCAATGGCGCCGTTCACGCATTGCACACGCGGTATCACCACGACCTGTCCGTGGACGCTCAAGCGCAGCCGGCTGTTTCCTTAACCAGCGCCAAGGCTGCGGCCTACCGAAAAGCCGGCGTGACCCGTCCGCGCCTGCCCGGCTCCGGTAAATTGGTTTGGTGGCCCGACGAGCATGGCGGCGCCAAGCTGGCTTGGGAGGTGACGGTTTGCGCCCTCAAGCCGCTCGGTGATTTCCATACCGTGGTGGATGCCAAGACGGGCCGGGTGTTGCGGCAGGAAAACAGCATTTGTTTCGCCACCGGATCGGGCAATGTATTCATCCCCAACCCCTATCAGGTAAAGGGGGGGAACGCCGATGGCACCTTGCGGGATAATCCCTTGGGGGTTGATGACAACAACAGCACAGAGTTGGATGGTTTCATGACCAACACGAGCTTGCCCCGCTTGCTAAACGGCACCGGCGTGCTGGTGGGCACCTATGCCGACTTGATTCGCCATAACAACGGCGCAAACCCACCGGTTGTAACAGCCAACGAGTCAACCCGCGTTTACAACTACAGCCGCAATGATGTGCGTTTTGAGCAGACAAATGTCTATTACACGCTGGACCGGGTGGGCGATTACATCAAGTCGCTGGGGTTCTCCAGCAGCAACGTCCCGCCCAACGGCATCCGCGACGCCAATGCGACCCAATGCTGCGCCCAGTTTGATGGTTCCATGAATGCTTGGTTCTCTCCCACGGCCAACAACTTGTCCTTTGGAACCGGCGGCATTGACTCAGCCGAGGATTCCGATGTGGTGGCCCACGAGTATGGCCACGCCATCACCTACGACCAGAACATCAACTGGGGAAATACAGGTGAGTTTCGCGCCATGGGCGAGGGCTTTGGCGATTATTTGGCCGTTACCACCTTCTTCAATGATGGCCAAGCATTGTACCAAACCTACCACGCAGCCGTTGTGGGCGAATGGTTTGGGATGGGGTTCGACACGTTTGACAATTCGCCGGATGTCTCGAAGGGTGAAATCAAGACCATCCTCGGCGGTGTCATCGGCAATTTCATTGACGACAATTCCTCCGCAATGTCCACCGACGTGGAAATACGAAGTGTGGCTGATTTTGTCATCGAGCCCACCAACTGGCAGAAGCTCTATTTCACCGACAACAACGGCAGCCGCGTGCGGCGGATGGATTTCAACGCCACCTTTGGCACCACGGTGGATGTGAACTCCTCCTTCACCCTGTTGGCCGGTGGGGGCGCGCAGAATCCGGATGCCAATGCCTCGGCCGCCAACGTGGCCCTGCAACAAAGCCTTGGCACGCTGGGCGCGATGGACCTCAACTCCACCGAGGGGGTGTATTTCGTGGATCAAAACGCCACCGGTTCCAGTCGTATTCGGCGCATTGACACCAACGGCTCACTCACCACCGTCGGCGGCGGCGGCGCCGGGAATCCCAACGTAATTCCCAATGAACTTGGCGCCGGCTCGCCTCTGGCCACCACGTTGAATTTTGCCGGCATCGATGACATTGCCTTTGACGACCAGAACCGGCTTTACCTGAGCAGCACTGGAAGCCAGCGAATTTGGCGGATGGAATCCAATGGCACCACCATCCTTTTTGCGGGCGGCGGCACCTCGGAGCTGGAGAATCAACCGGCCACCAGCACGCGCTTGGGGGTAACGCACACCTTGGCAACCCAAACGATCACCCCGTTTTTCTTTACACAACGATTCTTGTATCTGGACACCAACACCACTGCCAATGGCGTGCGCCGGAGGGGGAGCTTGGTGGGTGTCAAATCCACCGATCGCCCCCAAAGCACCCGGTTATAGATGCCGAGAGCATCAGTATAACTACCAGCACCGTGGCCGGCATTGTCGGTGGGTTGAATCCCGATGGGACCCCGCCCGTGCTCGCCTCCCAGGCGTTGCTCACCAATATTGATGGCATTGTGTTTGATGGGGCGGACCGGTTGTACTTTGGGGATGCCGGCGCCCAGCGGGTGCGTCGCGTGGAGACAGATGGGTTTGGTGGATACACCACCCTGTCCTCTGTTTCTGGCGGGGGCGCAACGGATACCGGGGATGGCGGGGCCGCGAGCAATGCGGTCATTGGCCCGGTGAAATCCATTGCCGTGGATGGCACACGCCAAGTGTATTCCCTAGGCAGCACGGCCGCCGGCGGACTGCGAATTCGTAAATGTTTTGGCGGCCCGCCCATTGACCCGCCCATGGTGCGGAGGATTGATGGCAACAAGATGTACCCTGCCGATTTGGTGGGGCAGGAGCATGCGGATGGTGAAATTTGGTCCCGCGCCTTGTGGGATATCCGCGCGGGAATTGTCACTGCGGAAGGAAATGCCTCCATCGCCGATCGCATCATACTGGAGGCCCATTTTGGGTTGCCTGTGAGCTCCACGATGCGCACGGCGGCGTTGTCCATAAACAATGCGGACATCGACCTCTACGGCGGTAGCCATACCAATATCATCCAGGCCGCCTTCAACAACCGGGGCATCACCACGGACAGCGACTTTACCGGCGGCGGTTCCGGCGTTCGGCTTGCCTTGAATACGGATTACTATATTCGGAGGGTGGATGCCATCCGGTTCCACCTCTACACCTCTTGGGGTGAGTCCGTGAAGGACTCCAATAGGATTGATTTCAATGGAACCGGGTTTAACCCGGTAATCATCCGCAGCAGCACGGCGGACATCACCTATGGTATGGCATTTGACCCGAACACCATGGCCGTGGTGGGCACCAACGGGGTGGACGTGGGTTCCCTGCGGATGGACATCAATGGCGGCATTGGCCAGCGTTATCCAAACTTGCACGGTTCAGTGGGAGACTTTGGCATGAACGTGATAACCACACGCGCAGACCTTGTCTGCATTCTGACCGAGAACGTGGGTGGCGCTGCGGCGGGATTGGCTCAAAAACTCACCATGCGCGGCCCCAGCCCGCCGGAGGATCTGATGTCCGGCACCACCCGGCACGATGATGTGGACTTTAACTCCACACAGGTGATCAGCAACCGGGACAGCATTCGAAACCTGTCACTGCAGGGCCAATACCTTACCGGCGGCTACACCTTCCAGCACGAGCTGGGCCACGTGCTCGGTTGTGCCCACGGTCTGGGCGATGTGGGTGCCGGTTCACCTCCCGGCACACCGGGGCTGCACCCGCATGACAAGGGCATCACCTTTAGCCCATACGCCTACACCAACTCCAACGGTGTGGCCGATGAATTCCTGTCTGTGGGCAATCATTTTATGACCTGGGGCACCGGTGGTTTTGGCACCAAGTACTGCACCATCCTTGCCTACACCAACACCCGCAACAGCACGCGCGTTCCGCTTTACAGCAGCCCCGTGGCCTATTGGAAAGGTGAACCCACCGGCCGACTGCGTGGTATGTTGCTGCCGCCACCCCGTTCCTCCTACGACAAGCCCCTGTTTATGGACAATGCGCGGACCATTGATGCGGTGGGCCACCATGCCGCGTTCTTCCGGGATTCCAACGGCTCCGGCCGCGCCACCTCGCGCACCTCCACGCGGCCGGCCCCGCCCAAGGGATTGCCCGGTGAAATACCGAACACCTATGCCCAGGCTCAGGGCGGCGGCTCTCAAGCCAGTGGTGCCGGTCGTCCCCCCGCTGCGCCCAAATCCGGCGACCCGAACCGGGTAAGCATTGGAGGTGCAAAGCCGGGGAAAGGCCTCGGCGGCGGCGTCAGCGGCGGGGGTGGCACCACCCAGACCAATCAAACCGGGGGCGGGGGAACCACCCAGACCAATCAAACGGGTGGCGGTGGCTTCCCCAAGGGCGGCGGCGGTATGCCCAAGGGCGGCGGCGGCTTGGGAACCGGCGGCCTCACCGGCGGCACCAATACCGTGCCCAACCTGCCCTTCAACCCGGCTGTGCCCAATGACCATCGGTATTCCGCAATAAACTGGGTTGGCGGACGCTGGGCCAATAACAACACCACTTTTGCAACGGTGATCAATGGCCACAACAACGGTGCCACCCGCGAAAATGCCGAGGGCGGACACCCCGCCTTCCACGGCAAATCCGTCTGGTGGTACATCGAGTGGCCCGGCCCCGATCCCATCACCCTCAAGGCCCTTGAGGCCACCACCAAAGGCAGTACATTCGACACCACCCTCGGCGTCCTCTATGTGCCCAAAGGCCAGCCCGCCAGCCAGGTGCCGCTCAATGACCAGTACTTCAAGTGGAACAACAATGCCCCCGGAAGCGTGGGGCCCTTCAGCACGGTCGTTGTGCATGGGCTCACCCTTAAGCGGGGGGATCGTGTGTACTTTATGGTGGACGGGGTGGGCGGGGTCACCGGCAAGATCCGGCTCGGGGTGAAAATGAAAAGATGATTGAACCCGCGTCACGGGGCCATGCCCGCTACTCCTGCCTTTGATTTGAGATGCAATAGAGGTGCGTGTCCGACCGAAGGTATAGGCACCCGCGGCTGATGGCGGGGCTGGCGTTGAAAACAGAGCGGTCGTTAAAAAAGTTTTGGGCCAGTTGGTTAAACTTCGGCTTGGCTTCCAGCACGAACGCGCCGGCGTTGCGGCTGACTGAGATGATTTTGCCGTCGGCCACGATGGAGGATGCGTAAAACTTTGGGACGCCTCGTGTGCTTTGCAGACGTTCGCGGTACACTTCACGGCCGGTCTTGGCATCCAAACAAACGGCGTAGCCGCTGCGATCCATCCAGTACAAATGACCCTTGCAATGGACGGGCGAGGCGACGTAGGGCGAGCGCGTGGAGGTCCATAGTTTCTTGGATTCACTGACGTCCTCTTTGCCACCCAATTGCAGTGCGATGCCGCTTTGGCGCGGGTAACCGCCGAAGGCAAATACAGTCTCATTCGCAGCGATCACGCTGGGGGATACGTTGCTGCCGCCCACATCGGTAAAGGCATACCAGTTGAAGCTGCCCTTGGCAGGGTTGAGCGACCACACTTCGCCATCCACCGCAAGAATCATCTCAGTGCCAGTGCGCGCCTTGATGAGTGCCGGCGTGCCGTAGGAATCTTGATACTTGGCGATGGCATTCGGCCCCCATCGCCACGCCTGTTTGCCGGTGGCTGTGTGCAGCGCGATGAGGGCGCCGCCTTCCTGCAGGGTGTTGAGCAAAAGCAATCCGTCGTGCAGCACCGGGCTGGTGGCCGAGCCCCAGCGTTTGCGGCTGGAGGTGGTGCCGGTCTTGGCGCGCCACAACTCGTTGCCCTTGAAGTCAAACGCCAGCACACCGGTTTTGCCGAGAAATACAAAAACCGATTTGCCATCCGTGGCGGGGGTGCTGGTGGCGTAGCCGTGCTCGGGCACGCCCATGCCGCCGTAGCGGTCTTCCTCGGCGGTGGGCGCAATTTTTTTGTGCCACAAAATTTTGCCGGTCTTGGCGCTGATGCACAGGACGTGGCGCAGAAGTTTGCGCGGATCACCGCTCGGCCCGCCCACGCCGTAGCCGGAGTAGCACGTGAGAAAAAGGTGGTCCCCCCAAACCACCGGGCTGGACGCGCCAGCACCGGGGAGAGGGAGTTTCCACTTGAGGTTTTTCGAATCGCTCCAAGCCGTGGGCGCCGTTTCGCCCGGGGCCGTGCCATCTCCGTTTGGCCCACGCCATTGCGGCCAGTTTTTTTCTGCCGCCGACGCGTTTGCCGTCCATAAGGCCAAGCCAAGCAGGGCGGGAAGCGATGCGTTCATGGTTAACCGTTAGGCATCCGAGCGCTTGTCAGTGGGCCGGTCGGGCCGATCGGGACGGGGCCGGTCACCGCCGGGACGAGGTCGATCACCGCCGGGACGTTGGTCGGGACGTCCGGGCCGGTCGGGACGATTGAATCCACCACCGGGACGGTCGCCACCGGGGCGGTCAGGCCGGTTAAAGCCGGGGCGATCCCCACCGGGGCGTTGGCCCGGGCGTCCGCCGGGATTGCCAGAGCCGCCGCGGTCAAAAGTGGGGCGCATCTCGTCGCGGGAGATTTTGCCGTCCTTGTTTTTGTCCAGCGTGGCAAGTGCCTTGGCGGCATTTTTCATTTCCTCGGTACTGATGACGCCGTCGCGGTTGGCATCCAGCGCTGCCATCACGGGGTTCACCGGGCGTCCGCCACCAAAATTGGGCCGACCGCCGGGATTCCCCTCACCGGGGCGTCCACCTTCACCGGGCCGACCGCCAGCGCCAGGCCTTCCCCCTTCACCGGGCCGGCCACCTTCGCCAGGGCGACCGCCTGCACCAGGCCGACCGCCACCCTGTTGGGCTCGGAAGAACTCCTGCATTTGTTCGCGTGAGGGGCGCTCATCTTCGCCGATCCGTCCATCGCCGTTTTTGTCGAATTTCTTCATGAATGCTTCACGCATATTGCCGTCGCGCGCATCTCCGCCGCGTCCGCCTTGTCCGCCGCGTCCGCCTTGTCCGGGGCGTCCGCCTTGTCCGGGGCGTCCGCCACTGCCGGGGGCACGTGCTCCCCCGCGTTCGCCACCGAGTTGGGCGTTCAAAAAATCCTGTACTTGTTCGCGATTGGGTCGCTCACTTTCATCGAGTTTGCCATCGCCATTCTTGTCAAAATGTTTGAGCAATTGTTCGCGGATGGTGCCGCGCCTGTCGCCGCCTTCACCGGGATTACGTTGCGCTTGGGCGTCGGCCGGGATGAGGATGAAGCCGCCCAAAATGGCGGGAATAAGGGATTTGGTTTTCATTTTTTGAGTTTGATCTGAATTTTGAATGAGTATGCTCGACGGTAGACGTACGCAGAACGTCAATTGGTTACAAAAAATGTAACTTGTCAGGCGCAAATCCGTCCGAGGGAATGGAAGCAATGAAATTCTTCAAGATGAAAATCATCCACCTTGCTCTCGTCGGCTTGATTTCTACAAGTCTTTGCGCAGTCAGGGCATTTGCCGCGGAGCCATCTGCTGGCAAAATCGCGTGGTTTGGCACATGGCAGGGTGGCTTGGCCGAGGCACAACGAACGGGCAAACCCATCCTGCTCACCTCTGGTGCACCACAATGCCACAACGTGCCGGGCGTGTGGTGACCGGGCAAGACGAGCATGGACAGGAGTTTCCTGGCCGACAAAAAAGTGGTGGCCGCCTCGCGCAAATTCGTTTGCATCCGTTTGGCTACCTATGAGAATGCTGATGAGAACGTCGTGCTGCGCAACATCTTTTCACGCGGCGGCATTTTGCAAAATACCGTGTTCAGCATCCTGACGCCCGACGGTAAAACCTCCATCATTCGCGCCGGCCGTAGTCCGGCCTGGGCCTTTGGGGGCGCGGCGGGTGCCGGCATTCACGAGCAGTCACCGGAGGTCATCGCCAAGATGGCCGATACCATGGAAGCCATCGCGTTGGCGTACCCCGGCAAGGACAAACAAACCAAGGGCACTACGCCGCTGCCGTACCTCGAGGATTTGCGCGTGGCGTTAAACGTCGCTGCCGCCGATCGCCAACCGCTCGTGGTCGTGTACACGAGCGATCCCAAGCAGCGCGCCGCCATAGAAGCGAAACTCTCACCGCTGGCGTGGTCAGGCGATTTCATTGGCCGTGCGCTGTACGTGCAGGCCAGTAAGCCCGAAGAGCTCAAGGCAATTGAGGGACTGACCGTGAAGACAGGCATCATTGTGATTCAACCGGGGACGTTCGGGCTTAGCGGAATGGTGATTCGGGAGATTTCAGGAGACCTTCCAGCGGCCCGAATCAGGGGGCATTTTGCTCTGGGCTTGAACCAACACAAACCGAGCCAACTCGGCTACTACGAACACCGAGCTGCAGGCGTCCGCGCCGGTAAACGTTGGGAAAGTAAAACGCCCAACACCGACAACTCCAGCCCGCGCGAACGTCGGCAGCGGCGCTAACGTGCTGTCGGCAATGTTCAAAAAATTTCTCATCCTCTTTTTGACCTCCGTGGCGGTTCAAGCGGTGCCCCCAAATATCGTTCTTTTTGTTTCCGATGACATGGGCTGGAATGAGGTGGGCTATCACGGAAGCAAAATTTCCACTCCGAACATCGATCGCCTCGCCAAGGATGGGATGCAACTCGACCGCTTTTATGTGCACCCCGTCTGCAGCCCCACGCGCACGGCGCTGATGACGGGGCGCTCGCCGGCGCGGTTTGGGATCACTTCCGCGATTACACGCGGCAAAGGGGTTCCGCTCGAGGAGCATTTTATGCCCCAGACATTTCAACAGGCCGGTTATCAAACTTTTCTTGTTGGCAAATGGCATCTCGGTGCGACTGGCATTGATTATCTCCCAAATGCTCGCGGGTTTGATCATTTTTTTGGTTTCCACGGTGGAGGGATAAATTATTACCCGCGCCGTGGCTTGCGGTCGCGCGGTTGGTATCGCAACGCTCAACCGGTGTTTGTGGAAGGCTATTCCACCGACATTCTTGCTGCGGAGGCGATCCGGTTGATAAAAAACCGCAACCGCCAGCAGCCGATTTTTTTGAATCTCTCATTCAACGCGCCGCATCCCATCGCGCAGGCTTCAGCTGAGTTGATTGCGAAATATACGAAGCTGGGATTCATCGGGAGAACAATTGCTCATGCCGGGGCTATTGATGCAATGGACGCCGCCATTGGTCGCGTAATGGCCGCCATTCGGGAAGAGGGCATGGCACGCAACACGCTCGTCTTGTTTTTTTGTGACAACGGATCTGGCGGCGGCGGACGCAGGCGCCGCGGCGATGAGCCTAAAGGCGGCATTGGCCAACTTGCTCTGCGTGGAGGCAAGGGCAGTGTGTTGGAGGGGGGCATTCGGGTTCCGGCAGTGATGTGTTGGCCAGGCGTGATCCCCGCCGGTGCCAAGAGCGGACAGTTGATTTCCGATATCGACTTGTTTCCCACACTTGCTGCGGCAATGGGAATTTCACACAAAAACTCAAAACCGTTTGACGGTGTAAATTTGTGGCAGACGCTGCGCAAAAACAAAATCGTCAAGCGCCACCCCGTGGTGGTGGCAGGGCAATCCGGAGAATTTGCGCTATTGCAGGATCGCTGGAAACTCATTTGGAGTTCACAACAAACAAGCCTGTTTGACTTGGGCAAAGACCCCATCGAATCTCGTGATGTGATTTTGGATCATCCCATCGTGGCCGCTGAATTGGCCGAGGCGCTAAAGTCAATCAACACAACCGGGAAAAAATGAAACGCATTTCACTTGCACTATTAGTTGGTTCATCGGCTGCCGCATTAACCGTCCATTCCCAGCCGGGACCGCCGCGCGCACGGTTTGATGCCCAGCGCGAGATTGCTCTGGCGCAGCCGTTCAAGGGCATTTTTTATCTGGATATTCCGCCGGCGAATCTGTTTCCGATAAAACAAACCGGCGTGAGCACCGAGCCGGTGCGTCAGGCGGCGAAGGCGTTTTTGGCGAGCCTCAAGGCGGCGGACCGCAAGAAAACGGTTTTCCCGGTGGATGACCTCGAGTGGCGCAAGTGGGACAACCGCCATTTTTTTGTGCGGCAGGGAATGGGGTTTGACAAGATGACCAAAGGCCAGCGCGAGTTGGCGTTTAACTTGATGCGCGCCAGCCTCAGCGCGCGCGGCTTGCGGCAGACGCAGGACATCATGAAGCTCAACGGCACGTTGGCGGAGTTGACGCGCAAGCCCGGCGAATACGGCGAGTGGCTTTATTGGATTACGATTATGGGCGAGCCGAGCGCCACCAAGCCGTGGGGTTGGCAGCTCGACGGGCATCACGTGGTGATCAATTATTTTGTGCTCGGCGATCAGGTGGTAATGAGCCCCGTATTCATGGGCTCCGAGCCGGTGAAGGCGGCGGGCGGCAAGTTCAAGGGCACGGAAGTCTGCCAAGCCGAGCAGGACAAGGGGCTCGCATTTATCAATTCACTCACCGCCGGCCAACGCGCGAAGGCCATCGTCGCCAACGAAAAAGGCCCGACCAACAACATCGGTGAGGCGTTTCGTGACAATCAAGTGCTCGATTACATCGGCATTCGCTGCAGCGAGTTGACCGCCAAACAAAAAGCGCAACTGCTCGGGCTCATCGAGGTGTACATCGGCAACATGGCCGACGGGCACGCAAAGGTGAAAATGGCCGATGTGAAAAAGCATCTCGATGCCACGCGCTTCGGCTGGATCGGTGGCACCGGCAAGGACAGCGTTTTTTATTACCGCATCCAAAGCCCGGTGGTGCTGATTGAGTTTGACCACCAACGTCCCATCGCGCTGGCGCGGTCACGCACGCCTACGCGCCAGCACGTGCACACGGTTGTCCGCACGCCGAACGGCAATGATTACGGCAAGGATTTGCTGCGGCAGCATTATTTGAAAAACCACTAATTACCCACGCGGAGACGCGGAGGCGCAGAGAAAAAAACCTCCGCGTCTCCGCGCTTCTGCGTGAGAATCAATTCCCCTTCGCCTTCAGCAAAGCCCGGATTTTGGCGGGGTCTTGGCGGCCCAGCGGGAGGGGCCAGCCGAGGGTGTCTTTGTTGGGCTGGAAGCCGTTGCCGTCTACGTCCACCCAGATGGGGTTGATGTAGGCGCAGGGCTTGAGGATGGCGTTGGCGCTGGTGCCGTAGCCAGTCTTGAGGTCGTGATTTTCGCCCATCGCCACGACGATGAGGTGGGCGTCTTCCTTGAGGTTCAAATCAAACTCGGTCTCCAAAACCACCGTCGTGTTGTTGAACATCTTCGGTTGTTTGGCGGCGGTGAGGTTTAGTCCGGGCACTTGGCGGCCGTTCACCAACACTTGCACGCGGTCGATTTTTACCCAGTCGGTGCATTGCACTTTTACTTTCAACCTCACCTTGCCGTCCTTGGCGGTGATGTCGCTGCCGGGCAGGGCGCCGTTGGCGGTCACCTCGAGGAAGGGGCCGGTGGTGAGCATGAGCCGGCCGGCCTTGGCGTTGCGGATGATTTCCTTCGCGTCAATCTTCGCGGGCGCGTCTGTGCTGCTGGTGACGTAGGTGCGCCAGCCGCCGACGCCGTTGCCATAGACCGAGTGCGCGTCGGCCACGGCGATGGCGCGGGTGCGGTAGCCTTGGTTGAGCATTTGCAGCCAGATGAACTCGCGCACTTCGCGCACGCTTTCGCTGGTGCCGCGGCGGTAGAGCGTCCACGGGGCGGTGGCGAGGATGTTGTTGCCGCGAAAGTTTTGCGTCTCGATGGCGTTGATGTATTCATCATAACCGGCAAAGCCGCCGTCGGCTTTGCCGTCGAGATTGCGGTCCCAGAATTTCTCGGTGAGATTGGGGTGATTGATGTGCACCCAGCGATTGGCATTCCAGCCACCCATATTTTGCAGGGTGATGGCATTGAGGCGCGGGTCATTTTGGAACACCGGCGCGCCGCCGTCCTGCGCAAAGGGGTTGGGCGCGGACAACGGGAAGGCGTTGTGATGACTGCCCGCGCCGCCGCCGGTGAGCTCGAGGCCGACGACGGTGCTGAGGTGCTCGGCCAGACCGAGCTTTTTGATGTGCGGCGTCCAGTCGTACAGGCGGTTGTGCTCGGTGGTGGGGGCAAACTCGATGTGCTCGGCGGCGAGGTTGATGATGCGGTCATCCGTGCCGCATTGGTTGTCGCCGCTGGGCGTGGAATGATTGTGAAAATCCGTGCTCACCCAACCGCGTGTATCGACCAGCCGCTTCAACTGGCCGCTCACCGGCGCAAACGCGCCCGCCTTCACCGTCACATCGCGCACCAAATGGTTGTGCTCAATGCCGCGCGTGATCCCCAACCGATACGTGCCCGGATCCAACGCCACGTTAAACTTGCCCGTTTCCGAATGCCACTGGTCCACGCAACCGTGCGCGCGATTCTGTGGCCCCAAGTTGGGCGTCTTCGTTGTGCCCGTGCCGATGAATTGCACCTTGCACGGCGTGTCTTTGCCATCGGCGCCGGTGATGGCAAAGGTGACGCCGGAGAGGGGGGAAAGATCGGCGGTGATTTTGGCTTCTACGCTATCCTTAACTTTGATCACTCGCTGATGAGTTTTTCGACCGCGATCCTCTATTTTAACCTGATATGAGCCAGCCGGAAATTGTGCGGCAAACCTTCCGTTATTTTTTGTGTACGCGGGAATCGATTGGCCCTTGGACGTGAGGGTAATGGTGGCACTATTGATGGGCTTACCGGTAGTTGAATCGTTGAGTTGAATGCTCAGTGAACCAGTTTTCATGTCGGCGTAGCGCATCACTTCTCCAACTGCCGCAGCGGGCGAATTGCCCACGGCGAGGAATCGTACGAATCTGGCCGTTTGGTTTGGCTTAAGTGTCAATTGATTGTGGGGCTTTGCCAAACTTGGTGTTCCTGGTAATCCTTTTATCCAGCCAACTGCATAGGCACCACGGTCTGAGGGATCGACTGCATCGATCCACAAGACGTCTTGAAATGATCCACGCTTCCCTGACGGTTTCCAGTAATCTGCTATAGAACCTTTCCGATCCTCCTTGGATTTGTTGTGATACAAAGAGGTAATTAACAATCCCTTGGACTTGTGGTGTAAGATATATTCATGACTCTTAAATAGCCCATTGTTTCGCGCAGCATCCACCTCCACTCCAACCGAAGCACCACCAAGTCCTAGTCCACCTGAGGCTTGAGTGATGCGCACGTGCGACACATCACCGCGGTGGCTGCCGGGGGAGAAGATGGTGAGCTGGTCGTTTTGGCGGGCGTTCAAGGTGAGGTCATAAATGCAGCCGGGGGTGATGCCGCCGTTGCCGTAGAAGGTGCTCATGTTGGGGC
>CAZJRV010000008.1:0-26572 GCA_964548235.1 uncultured Verrucomicrobiota bacterium | reverse complement strand
AAAATGGGGTGGCCCACATAACCGAGCGCAAGGCTGGCAATGGTGATTCCCAACTGGCAGGCACTTAGGTAGGCATCGAGATTGTTGAGCAGATGGCGCGACATTTTTGCGCGGCGATGCCCCTTAGCCGCAAGCGGCATCAGCTGTGTATCCCGCACCTTTACGAGGGCAAATTCTGCCGCCACAAAAAACCCGTTGAGCAACACCAGAAATGCCACCGCCAGGCAAAGCAGGATCACCATCATGGCTTCACCCCAGTCCATTAGACTTTCACCTCCCCAAACACCACTTTCAAAACATCCGGCAGGCTGACGATGCCCAATTCCCTCCGGCGTTTGTCCAGGATGATGACCACGCGTTGCCCCGAGCGCTGCATCAATTGCAGAAGTTTTTGCAGGCGAATGTCCTCATCCTGATAAAGGGCCGATTCCAGAAATTGGCCGGCAGGGCGCTGCCACTCGTTTTCCGGCAGGAAAATCAGCCGGCGCACGTTTACGACACCGATTATTCGCCTGCGCCCTTCCGCTCCTTCCTGCCAAACCGGCATGCGCGTGTAGGGCACCACGGCGATGTTGCGCACCACATCCGCCACGGGCGTTTCCGTGGTGATTTCCGGCATGTCCTCGAATGATACGGCCAAGTCCCGCACGGGAATTTTTTGCAGATCCAGCACGCGGTCGATCATCTCGCGCTCATCAACGCTGAGTCCCTGCCCGCTTTCAGTCATCATTTGCCGAAGTTCCTCGCGGCTGCCAAAAAGATGGCCGGGCAATTCCCGCCCACCCGTGGTGAACAATAACATTCTTGAGACAATCCGAAGCAATTCCACCAGCGGCCCCAGTAGCGTGTCCACCATCCCGAAAATGGAAGTTAACAAAAGGCAAAGGCGGTTGGGGTATTTCCGAAAAAGCATTTTGGGCAACAATTCAAAAAACGCGAAAAAAATGAGTACGCACAGGCCAAACAAAATCCAATACAATCGCGCGTCCGGGTTCCATTGAACCAGCTCGCCGGAATCCACTACACCCAGCAGATGCTGCAAAAAATACAGCGTTGCCAGCAGCACGAAGAGATTGGCAAGTGTGTTGCCCACTAGGATGGTCCACAAAGTGTCCTCCGGTTGATCGAGATATCGCTGCAATCGAACGGCTTTTTTGTTTCCTTCACGGGCAAGCCGCCGCAAGCGCAAGCGGCTTACCTCCGTCATGCCCGCCTCCATTCCAGAGAGAAATGCCGACACCCCAAGGCAGCCGACAAATCCCACGGCCAACAATGTCCATTGTAGTGCGCTCATCGTGCCTTTCCTTTCCGCTTGGCTTCCACCTCCAACACACGGCGTCCATCAGCCTGGGTAACCTTCAATTGTAAGCCGCTGAAATTCACCTCGGTGCCTACGGGGGGAATGACATCCATCCGCGACGCTACCAGACCGCCGATGGTATCCACACCCTCCGCGCGTTGTAACTTCGGATATTCGCGCCTGAAATCCTCCAACCACACGTTGCCACTCAAGCGCCAATGGCCTGGGCCGATTTCTTCCATCACAAATTGGTCTGCGGCACCCTCGCGGCGTAAGCCGCCCACGACGTCGTTCAAAATATCTTCCAATGTCACCAAGCCAACCGTGCTGCCAAATTCATCCAGCACAATTGCCATGCTGTGTTGGTAGCGCTGAAAACTTCTCAACAGTTCCAACAAGTTCATTTCCTCAGGAACAAATGATGGAAAATCGATCACTTCCACCATGTCTACTGTTGGATCAGCCAACAAGCGCGGGGCATTAAGAATTCCCACGATCGTGTCGGGCGATTCGTCGTACATTGGCAACCGGCGATGTTGCTGCTCGCGCGCGGCGGCCATCAGGTCGTGCAGTGCGAGGTTGTGCGGGATGCACGCCATCTGCGAACGTGGCCGCATCAGGTCCGCCACCGGACGGCGATCCAGCCGCATGATGTTTAGGATGATTTCTTTTTCCGAACTTCCCAGCGTGCCCGATTGCCAACCTAGCTCAATCAGCTCGCTATATTCCTCATCGGAAAGTTCCGGCATGGGCTTGATGGATTTGGGCACCAACCGCAGTAATTGATTATTCACCCACTGGGCCACAAAGCGCACAGGGCGAGTGAACCAAACCAACCACAAAAGGGGACGCGCCACACGAGGTGCCCACGATTGCGGCCGACGCATGGCAAGGGTTTTGGGAACCACTTCGCAAAAAAGCAGCAACCCGGCTGCCAACAGGAGTGCCACGAAGACAAAATGTTGCTTGTCCAGCTTCCAGCTGATCGCCAATGCCGTGGCGATGATGGTCGCGTGGGCCAGCGTGTTGAGAAAGGTCATCGTTGCCAGCAAATCCTGGGGTTCGGCAAGAAGTTTGCGGATGAACACTCCACGCTCGGGTTGATGAGCGGTGATTTGGCGTAATCGCCATTTGCCCAAGGTGAGCAGGGCCGTTTCCGCCAAAGCGAAGAAAAAGCCAATTCCAGTGAAAAGCAACAATAAGGCCAGTTCAGTGTACCACTGCATGGCTGGAGGGATGATGGCCGAAAACCGCCCTCAAGGCGAGGGATTTCGAAGGCATCAATTCAAGACGATATTGCGCCGTTGATAAGTGGGGATGTCAAGGTCTTCGCCCCCGTGCAGCGTGGGCTCGCCTTTATCAAACCGGCCCTTTGAAATATTTACCAAGGGCAGTTGTTGTTGATGCGCCGTCCACAGGAGGGGAACAGCCGGATCCGGTTCGGACGAAGTGGCTGTTTCCTCCCGCAATTCTTCCAAACGATTCACCGGTTCAGGTTCATCCTGCTCAACGGATTCTTCGCCTGGCTGCGGCATCAGTAGAAATGCTGTGATCCCCTCGCCCTGCCCCGGTTCGGTATGCACCGCTAGCATCAACTTTGCATCGGGTGCGGCATCACGAAGATGACAAATTATTTCATCCACTTCTCCCATCGGCAAATCCGCACGGCTCGAGAGGCAAAGAATGAGGCCTTCCGTTTCCCCGAGCAATCTGCCTGCGTCCAGCTGGGGATGGCGCAGGATGGCGTCCATTAACGCGCGAGGGCGCGAGTTTCCCATCACCTCAAGGGAGGCCATCACGCTGCCCGCGTGGCGGTCGGACATCAGGGAATGGAAATGGGCAAAGTCAATATTCATCAGGCCATCGGTTCGCAGCATTCGGCCCAAGCCCAGGAGCGCCTCGAGAATCAAATTGTTGGCGGCTTCAAAACATTCCGGGACGGAAGCCCCGTCAGGTTGGCGATCCATGACAGCCTGATTAGGCATGCACACCGTCGTGTCAGCTACGGCCTTCAGGCGCTTCAGTGCTTCGTCAGATTGGTCCTCTAGATTTTCGAGGTCAAAAGGCTGAATGCCGATGGCCACCACGAGCGCGCCAGCATCGGCGGCAATCTCAGCCAGCACGGGAGCGCCGCCCCCGCCCAACCCACCGGCCAAACCTGTGACCAGCAAAACCAAATCCGAGCCCGCCAGTTTTTCAGACATTATATCCTTCGCCGCGTGCAGACACGCAGCCCCCGCGGCTGCATTCCCGCTGCAACCCCAGCCGCGGCGAGTACCTTCGCCAAGTTGTAGTTTCTCCACGAGTTGACAGTGCTGCAGTTTTTCGCTGTCCGAATCCACCGCGAGAAACCGCGCGGCGGGAAAACCCAGCGCGGTAAGGCTATCGACCACCCGCGCCCCTGCGTTACCAAGGCCAACGACTTTGACATTCACTCCTTTGGTTTTGGGTTGCCTCGCCATTTTTATGCCCCCACCAGTTTGTCTGCCAGCCAGTTGAACACCCCCGTGGGTGACTGACGCTGGGCGACGCGTTGTTGCGCACCGAGTTTCACAAGTCCCACCGCAGTGCTGCATTCGGGCTCATCCAGAACGCTGCTGGGGCCGCTGCCGATTTTGGCGTGGGCAGTCTGTACCGACATCTGAAAGACCTGTGTGGCCAGTCGTTCCAATTTTGGCACGCGCGCAACGCCGCCGGTAAGAACCACCCCTGCGCGTAAATGCGCCAGCAGACCTGCGTGAGCAAGGTCGTCGCGGATGATCAGAAGTAATTCCTCCAACCGCGCATGCATCACCTGATGCAAATGACTCAGGCTAACGGTACAGTTGTCGAGCCCCACATCGCTGGTGAAATTGTACGTGCGCCCGTGCGCGGCCGGGTCGGGCAACGCCGCGCCGTGCTCGATCTTGAGGGTTTCCGCGCGCGTGTTGGACAGCTTGAGGCCGACCGAGATATCGTTGGAAACATGCTCACCGCCCACGGCAATCACACGGCTGTGTCGCAGTGAGCGATTATGATAAACCACATATTCCGTTGTTCCAGCACCCAGATCAATCAACAGCGCCCCCAACTCGCATTGTTCGGGCGAAAGCGCGGCGCAGGCGGAGGCACGCCCGGCGAAGTCCACCGCCTCCACGTGCAACCCCAGTCCCTTGACCGCACGCACAGAATTCTGGAGGCGTGTGACCTGGCCACTCACCACGTGGGCATCCACCTCCAGACGTGAGGCAAAGCGGCCCACCGGGTTGTCCACTCCGCCCTGCCCGTCCACCCGGTAACCCTGCAACAGGGCGTGCAGCACCTCGCGCCCATCCGTCAATTGAGGCCGCGCCTTGCGCGCCACCGCGTCGAGGTCTTCCTGTTCAATTTCACGATCCACCGAGGCGATCGGGTGCATGCCGTGATAATTGTTGCCTTCCACATGACCGCCGGTGACGGACAAATAAACACTGCGCAATTCCACATCCGCGCTGTCCTCAGCTGCGGCCAATGCAGCGCGGATGGCTTCCTCGGCGAGGTCGGCATTCACAATCTCGCCTTTGCGCACCGCCCCGCGCGTAGGCGCGGTGCCTACGCCAATGATTTGCAGCGCGCCAGCCGAATCGGCCTCGCCCACCACAGCGCAGACCTTTGCGGTGCCAATCTCCAAGCCTACAATTATTTCTGATTTTTCAAACATGGTGTTCAGCCGCCTGCAGGAGGAGCCGCTGAATGCATCCAGCGGACCGGGAGGTTGTTTTTGATGGACAAATCCACGACGGCCACGGCGCGATGATGTTGTCGGCCAAGGTCGTGAATCTGCCGCCAGCGCCGGAGTTGACCGTCCAGACCATTGAGCCCGAGCGTGACGCGCGCGCCCTGCCAAGTGACCACGCCAAGCGTTTCGCGACCAGTCACATCGATCTGCCGAAGGTGCGCCAGGCCAGCCATTGGCGAGAGGTCGAATCGGCTTACCAGTTGCAGTGCTGAACGCAGCGCGGGCGAATCCACGGTGCGCCCGGGCAGCAGCTTGGCCGGCGGGATGCCCACGATCAGCGGCAGCCACTTGGGATGTTTTTTTTGCACCGCGTGGCTGGGATCAGCCGGGGGGATCACTACACCCTTCGCATCGAGCCAGTAGACCTGCCGGGCGAGTTCACCATCCGGTTGCTGACGGAACCACACCACCTGCGCAACCGGACGGCGTTCGACGATGCGAAGGCGCAACGTACTGGGCAGCACACGTTCCACGGCCGCGGATTCAATGAGCGGTGTCAGCTCGAGATCGCGCTTTACGCGTAACAGGTCCACGCGAAATAGATTTTCACCAGTGCGCACGCCCGCCATTTTTTCCAAATGGGCCGGCTGAAGGATGCCCTGCACGCGAACATCAATGGTCTTCACAGAAAAAATTTCATTTTCATAAAACCCAACGCGCATTCCCCATGTGCCGCCGTACCACACGCCAAGGAACAACGCCGCCACGCCAAGCAGCCAGCCGGCCATGCGTGCAACGGCCTTCACGCGTTGGCGCCTGGCCTTGCCCACGGGCAGGTCTACTTCCAGCAGCCGATACCGGTCTTGACGGCGATTGCGTTTTTTACCCCACATGATGTTGCACCGCCAAATCCACCATTTGCCCGCACAATGCGTGGAAATCCAGGCCCGCGGCGGCGGCGGCCTTGGGCAGGAGACTGGTTTCGGTGAGGCCGGGCAGGGTGTTGACTTCCAGCACGAAGGGATTGAGCGCCTTGTCGAGCATCAGATCTACTCGGCCAAATTCGGACGCGCCTACCGCGTTGAATGAATTCAGGCTGATTTCCGAAATGCCTTGGGCGGTGGCCGGCGGCAAATCCGCTGGGCAATCATAGTCCGTTGCTCCAACGGTATATTTATTGTGGTAATTGTAAGGGCCATCTTTCGGGTTCACCTCCACGATAGGCAGCGCGGTGTCATCAAGAATGCCCACGGTGATTTCCCTGCCCCGGATCAACTCTTCGCACAAGACCGGCCCATCGCCATGAACGTTTTCGCCTGCAATAGCAAGCGCCCTGCTCCATTGGTCGGGCGTTTTCACAATTTGCAGACCCACGCTGGAGCCTTGACGCGGGGGCTTGAGTACCCAGCTTTCACCCAGATTTGTAGGCGGTAGCGCGTTGCGGTCAGCCAACATTGTCCAACGCGGGGTGGGAATTTTGTTTTGTTCAAGCACATGCTTGGTTCGCTCCTTGTCAAACGCCACGCGGCTGCCTTCCGGGCCGGTGCCCGTATAGGGCACACCCAAAGATTCCAGCCGGGTTTGCACCTGGCCGTCTTCGCCGTATTCGCCGTGCAATGCCAAAAAAACCACCTCTGTTTCGGGGGAAAGTTTCCAGTCCTCATCCAGCGGGTCGACTTCTCGCACGCAATGGCCCAACGCGCGCAATGCCTTTTGCACGGCCACGCCCGAGCGCAATGAAATCTCCCGTTCCGCGCCCGGCCCTCCGGCCATGACGGTAATGTGGAACTGATTCGTCAAACCTCCTTGCCGTGAGTATACAAAAATCCGGTTTATTAACAATCCAAAAGACACCGCTTGGGGGAGAAATGCTGCTAATCGCCGACGATTTGCACCTCGGTTTGCAATTCGGTGCCGGTTTGGAGATGCACCTGCTCGCGGACTTGCTCGATGAGCGCAATGACATCGGCGGCGGTGGCTTGTCCGTCGTTGATGATGAAATTTCCGTGGATCTCCGACACGCTCGCGCCGCCCATGCGATGTCCTTTCAGTCCGCACTCATCCACGAGTTGACCGGCCGGTTTTCCGTCAGGGTTTTTAAACATGCAGCCCGCACTGCGATTGTGCGGCTGGGTGGAAACACGCTGCTTGCGGAATTTCTCCATCCGTTTACGCACAGTTTCCGGCTCAGCAGACTGTCCGCGCAGCACCGCGCCGAGGGCAATGGCCTCGCGCAAGACCGGACAACTCCGATACACCGCCGCCATCTCCGCCGCCGGTCGTTCCTCGATCTGCCCGGCACGATTCATAAAACGCACGCGCTCAACCACTTCGAAAGTCATCGCGCCCATCGCGCCGGCGTTCATCCTCAATGCGCCACCCACACAACCGGGGATGCCCTCGAGAAATTCCAATCCCCCCATGCCCGCATCACGCGCAGCATTGGCCACGTGCTTGAGGCGCGCACCCGCGCCGCAGTGCAATTCCACTCCCTGCAATGCAATATGCGAAAAAAAATCATTCTGCAAACTCACCACGACGCCTCGAATGCCGCCATCGCGAATCAGCAAATTGGAACCCCGTCCCAGCACAAACACCGGCAGCCCGTTCGCAGCGCAGTAGCCCAACGCCCGTGCAAGATCCGACTCATCCGAGGGCTCAACAAAAATCTCCGCCGGTCCGCCCACACCGAGGGTAGTGCGTTTGGCCAACGGCTCATTTTTAGCCACACGCGAAGTTCCGCTTAATTGGGTGTTCAATTCGCAGAAGTGAGATTGCCAGTTCATTTTAAATCCGCCGCTAATTCATGCGCCACTCGGGTGATGTCGCCCGCGCCAATAAATACCACGACGTCGCCCGGCTGCAACGCCGCGCGCATCTTGTCGCGCAGCATTTCCAAGGAGTCCGCATAGCCCGCCGGCTGCCCCTGATTGCAAATGGCAGCCGCCAACCGCTTGCCGTTTACATCCGCGATGGGCGTCTCACTGGCGGCATACACTTCCGTGAGCCACAACAAGTCTGCATCGCCAAAGCTCTCCGCGAATTCGCTGAGCAAATGTTGCGTGCGCGAATAGCGATGCGGTTGAAATGCCACCACCAAGCGCCCACCGCATTGTTCCTTGATGGCCTGTAAGGTGGCAGTAATTTCACGTGGATGATGCCCGTAATCATCAAAAATTCGAAAGCGGTCATCGCAAAAAATTTCCTGCTGCCGGCGTTCCACACCACGAAAATCCGCCACCGCCTTGGCAATCTCCCCCGCCTCAAATCCATTGTGATGCATAAACGCAATTGCAGCCACTGCATTGGAGACATTTTTCCCGCCAAAAAGCCGCAGGGTAAATTCGCCAAGACGGCTCCCGCCCTTTGAAACTATGAAGCTATGGTCCGGTTGAATTTCAGCGCGGTAATCGGCTGTGGAATCAAAGCCGAAAGTCACCGCCTTCGACTGTCCGAAGAATAAATCCACTAATCTTGCGTCATCCGCACAATAAATCAAAGTGTCACTCGTCTGCGTCGCGAATGTGCTGAACTCATCGCAAACGGCCTCGAAGTTGGAATAATAATCGAGATGTTCCTCATCGATGTTCAGCACAATCGATTGGTGTGGATGGAATTCGCGTAGCGTGCCGTCGCTCTCATCGGTCTCGACCACAAAAAAAGAATCAGCTGCACCATCCTCAGTGCATCGTGCGGATCTTTCGAGTTGCAAGGCCACCGCGCCTACGGCGAAGCTCGGTTTTGCGTCGAGGAATTCCAGCGCGTGCGCAAGCAAGGCTGTTGTGGTGGATTTGCCGTGCATCCCGGCAATGCAAACGCTGCGCTTCCGATCCGCCAACGCCGCGAGCAATACCGCCCGTCGCGCCACAGGCAGGTTTTGCTGTTCGGCAGCGGCAAGCTCCGGGTTGTCCGTTCGAATGGCTGAACTATAGACCACGAGGCCGGGCTGGGCGTTGCAGAGTTGTTCCGGCGCGTGACCAATGAAAATTTGCGCGTTCCGTTCTCGCAACTGGCGCACTCCATCGCTCTTCAGCAAGTCCGATCCGTGCACCGCAAACCCCGCATCTAAAAGCAAATGCGCCAGCCCGCTCATTCCGCAGCCGCCAATGCCCACCAAATACACCGAAGCACCCACCTGCGCATCCGCCAGCCATTGGGCCATTTCCTTGCGGTTCAATCGTTTCATGCGCTGGATGGTTTAGAGGGTGAAACCGGTTTTGTCGACGGCGCATTATCCCATGCGTTTGAGAATGCGCTTTGCAATCTGACGCGCTGCTTCCGGCGCATCGAGTTTGCCGATTGCTGTGGACATATTTTTAAGACGGTACGGATCGCTCATCAACTCGTGGACGAGTTTGTGCAGGGCTCCGGCGGTGGTTTCATCCTGCTCCAAAATAATCGCCCCCCCGATCCGCTCTGCTGCGCGCGCATTGGCACGCTGATGGTCGTCCGCAGCATTGGGCAGTGGAATCAAAATCGCCGGCACACGCGCCGCCGCCAATTCTGCTAATGAAGACGCCCCCGCCCGGCCAATCACAATCGTGGCCCGGGCAAATGCCGAAGGCATATCTTCCATGAACGCAAACACTTTGGCATGGGGAGAATGTTTGGCGTGCGCGTTTTTCACTTCATCATAATCAGCCTCGCCACAAAGATGAATGACGGGAGCATCTGTTAATTTCTTTTCGCTCGCCAGCCGATTGATGGCGCGCGCGCCTTGGCTCCCGCCGGTAATGAGCAGCATTGGTTCGTTGCTTGAGGATTGTTCGCGGAACGCCTCCCGCACGGGTGTGCCGGTGATGATGGGCTGACCCTTGAAATGGATTGCCGCCTCCTCGAATCCGACGAAAATTTCATCCGCACCGCGCGCTAACAAGCGATTGGCGCGGCCGGGGATGGCGTTGGACTCATGCAAAAACGTGGCTGCGTTCATTCGCCGCCCCACCCAAATGGGCGCAGCGGAGGTGAACCCGCCCATTGCCAGCACTGCTTGGGGCAAATCATTTTCAAAATGTCGGCGCACGCATTTCATTGCAGCGCGCAGTCCAAGCAAAAACCGAATGGGATGGCGCGCGCTGAAGCCCACGGCGGGCATACACCAATGGGGAAGATCCGGCACGGTGGCGACGGCTTGTTGATCCACTGGTTTTTCTGAAACCATCAGAGTTACGCGCACCCCGGATTGCTGCAACTCGCGCGCCACCGCCACGCCGGGGAAAAAATGGCCGCCAGTTCCGCCACACGCAATGGCCACGTGGGGAGGCATCAGGGAGTTTCAGGCAAAAGTTCCTGTGGCTCGGGGGAAGGCTCAGGCTCTTTGATGTTTTCAGGAGGCGATTCCCCCGCACGGCTGGCGATGCTGAGCAGCACCCCCACGCTGCCGAGCATCATCACCAGGCTCGACCCGCCATAACTGATAAACGGCAGCGGCAAACCCTTGTTCGGCAACGCGCTGGTCACCACGCCGATGTTGATAAAGGCCTGCAAGCCAATCAAAAACGTGATGCCCGTTCCGAGTATCATCCCGAAACGGTCCCGAGAATGCCACGCGATGTACAGCCCGCAGATGACAATCGCCACAAACGCTACCACCACCAATAAGCTGGCCACGACGCCCAACTCTTCGCCGATTACGGAGAAAATAAAATCCGTGTGATGTTCCGGCACAAAGCCAAGCTTCTGTCGTCCATTGCCCAGCCCCACCCCTGTGGAGCCTCCTGAGCCCAGCGCTAACATGGCTTGGTAAGCCTGAAACCCGGTGTCCTCCCGATGTTGTTCCGGATGCAAAAACGCGGTGATACGTTTCATGCGAACCGGGTCGTTCATAATGGCCACCGCGATGGCCGCCGCGCCGGCCGCCATTGGCGGGATGAGATATTTCCAATGGGTGCCCGCGACGAACAACAAAATGCAGCACACAGCGCCCAATAACATGGTTGTGCCAAAATCCGGCCCGAGAAAAATCAACCCCAGCGTGAGGCCGATGCACGCGCCGGGCAAAAGCAGGCCATGACGAAATTCGCGCATGTGTTTCACATTTTTATCCGCCCACGCCGCAATGCCAATGAGCAATGTGATTTTGGCCAGCTCCGAAGGCTGAAAGTTCATTGGGCCCAAGTCAAACCAGCGCCGCGCGCCATTGAGCTTAATGCCAATGCCAGGAATCAACACCAGCACCAACAACACCAGTGTGCCTGCAAACAACGGCAGGGCAAAGCGTTGCAGAATGCGATAATCGATGGAGGTGGCGGCGAAGCAAACTCCCAGTCCCAGCCCGCCCCACACAAGCTGCATGATGAGATACCTCGCGCCTCCGGTGGCCATGCCGGCACTGTAGAGCATCACCATGCCCAGCGCCAGGAGACCGGCCACGCAAAACGCCAAAATGGTGGTGGCATACCGCATTGCGGCTTTGTGCCACCCCTACTCCGCTGGCGGAGGCGGCGCTACACTGCTGCTGGGGCCACCCGCGGGCACCGGTGGTAATGGCACGCTGATGGGCAAGCCGGTGGCTGGCGACAACGCCGGGGCCGCTGTCGGGATGGCCGCAGGCGGCGCAGGCACGGAGGTTCTTATTGGCACGGTGAGTTTTTGCCCGATCTTGAGGAAGTCAGTTGTCAACCCGTTGATCGATTTCAAATTGGAAACCTTGGTACGATACTTGAGCGCGATGTGGCCAAGTGTGTCGCCACGTTTTACAGTGTACACATTGGGTGCATCGGGAACGGGCACTGCAATTGCCGCGCTGGGCGCCGCAGATGGAATGATGAGCTTTTGCCCAATGCGCATACGCGTGGGGATGATATTCGGGTTCGCCTTTGCCACTGCGTTCATACCCACGCCGTACTTGCGGCCAATGGAGTAAAATGAGTCACCCTTGGCGACCACGTGTTCCAACGTGCCCGTGACAGGCGGCGGCGGAATGGCGGGGGAAATTGGGGCACCGCTTTCAAGCGGCAACGGCACGGTTGTTGGCCGCGGATTGCCACCCACTGAAACTGGCGGATTGTTGTCAACGATTGGCGGCGGATTAAACCCACCCCCGTTTTCGATGGGCGGCGTGGGAATGGGATCCGGCAAGGTTTCGCTTTTTGGCTTGGGCGCAGGGCCGGCGATTTCGGCCATTTGCTCGGCGGTGGATTTGGAGCTGTCAGCAGCCTCTTCCTTTTGTTTGCAGGCATTGAACAGTATGCCGGTGAACAGCGCCACATGCAGCAGCACCACGACGATTACTGCCATGCGCATATTGGATCGCCCGCGGCTTGCACCTTCAAAGTTCAATCCCGGCGGAATGATTGGATTGGTTTCCTTCATATTAACACCCTCCTAGTTTATGGTGGAAACCCGAACATCGGGTTGACACCTCCTTGTTTTCCCACGCCCGCAGGCGAGGCATTAGTTAACAGCACGGAGGATGGCCCGCCAAACCCATTGTGAAAAACTTGTCGACAGCGTGTGAACAGTCACACGCCATTCGGGTTTCTTCCCGGAGCGGTTCCGGCGCTCAAAAGCCGGTTCGGGTGTCCGCGTCCTGTCCGGTCACTGCCTGGCAAAACGCACGACCCCGGTGTTCGTAGCTGTCAAATTGATCAAAACTGGCACAAGCCGGTGACAGCAAAACCACATCTCCGGGAACAGCTTTCCTCCTTGCTTCTGCCACTGCTTCTATCAAATTTACCACTAATTCGCAAGGGGAAAATAGGGCCCATGCGGCACGAATTTCCTCCTGCGCCTCTCCGATCAGAAAGGCGCCCTTTACCCGCCGGGCAATCTCTGGCCCGGCGGCATGGAAATCCAGTCCCTTGTCCTGCCCCCCGGCAATTAGCCAGACATTTTTGGGTGAATCGCCCGCAGGCATTGCACGCAGCGCACTGCAAAGAGCATGGACGTTCGTGGCTTTCGAGTCGTCCACGAATTGTACGTCATTGATTTCCGCCACGACTTCGCAGCGATGCGGCCCCGCGCAACTGGCAGCCAATGCAGCTTTCATTTCGGTGACTGAAATTTTCAGGCAGTGCCCCACGGCGAGCGTGGCCAAAAGATTTTCGGCATTGTGCAGGCCATTGAGTGCGCAGTCGTTGAGATCAAGAATTGGGCCGGTCCAACCGGGCAATCGGCTGAGGAGCAAGCTGCGATCCACGTACAAATCCGCGGATGAATCGGTGGAACTGAAAGTAATGAGCTTGGATTGCGGCGTGAGGTTGAGTTTTTCCAGCTCACGCAGTGCCTCGATCTGCAAGATGGCGTGATCAAAAGGTTTTTGATTTTTGAACAAGCGCGCCTTGGAGCGAATATAATTTTCCATCGAACCGTGACGGTCGAGATGATCCGGGGCGAGATTGAGCAAAACACCGATGGCGGGGCGAAATCCGGCTATGGTTTCAAGCTGGAAGGAGCTGACCTCCAACGTCATCGCATCCAGCGCGCGCGATTGGCTGGCCACGGCGCAAAGGGGCGTGCCATTGTTTCCAGCGGCCACTGTGCGGCGTTGTGCTTCGCCGAGCAATGTGGCGACCAATTCAGTGGTGGTGGTTTTACCGTTGGTGCCGGTGATGGCAATGGAGGGGCATTGGGTAAAATGCCAACCGAGTTCCAGTTCGCTCCAGAATGGCACGCCCCGCCCGTGGAGACTGTCCAGCAAAGGCAAACCCAATCGGACACCGGGGCTGATGACGGCGAGGTCAAAGGATCCGGGAATTTCACTCGTTCCAAGAAGGCAGGTCGCCCCATTAGCGGCTAGGGATGTGGCAGTTTGCTGAAGGGCCGGTGTATCGGCGGTGTCCACTGCGAAAACATTTGCGCCGTGTTGGAGCAGCAATTCCGTGGCCGCCACGCCGCTCCGGCCGAGGCCGATGACGCATACTTTTTGGGCCGCCCAATTCATGGGTCAACGCAGTTTCAGGGTAGCCAGCGCAAGCACGGCGAATAGGATGCCGATGATGTAAAAGCGCACGACCACCTGGTTTTCGTGCCATCCTTTTACCTGAAAATGATGGTGCAGTGGAGCCTTCAAAAAAATGCGCCGTCCTTCGCCCGTGCGAATGCGCGTCCACTTGAACCAGCCGCGCTGGAGAATAACTGACAGGGCTTCAAGCACAAAAATGCCACCAGCAATTACGAGCACGAATGGCTGGTGAATTAGCACTGCCATAATTCCCAGCGAGCCGCCCAATGCGAGTGAACCTGTGTCGCCCATGAAAACGCGTGCGGGGAAACAGTTAAACCACAGAAACCCAAGGCATGCGCCCATCATCCCCGCGCATACCACCGAAAGTTCGCCTGCGCCGGACACAGCGGGCACATACAATTCCGCAGCCAAATTCGCGTGACCCGCGATGTATGTGAACACAAAAAACACCATCGAGACAATGAGCACGCTGCCCACCGCAAGACCGTCGAGGCCGTCGGTGAAATTCACCGCGTTGGAACTGCCCATGACGGCGCACACCGTGACGACCACACCCACCAATGCCGCCCACGAAAACACCATCGTGGCCGAGGGTCCGCTGAGAACGGGTTCTTTAAGAAAGGGGATCATCACGTTGGTAATGAGCTGGCGCGTTTCCTCAAGACGCCAAAGATAAACCGCGATGGTTGCGCTGAGCACAAACTGGACAACGAGCTTCACGATTTCCGTGAGGCCCTTGCTGTTTTGGTGTGTTATCTTTTGGTAGTCGTCATAAAAACCCAGCAGACACAGCACCAGCATTGAAAGCAGCGTGAGGGTGACCAGCGGGTTCCATTGCGCCCACAACAATGCTGAGAGGTCGATGACCCCCACAATGAGCAGCCCACCCATCGTTGGCACGCCGCGCTTGGATACGCCGTCGCTCATTCGGCCATCCTCGCGCGCGCGATCCTCGTACTCCTGCCGGACACCAATGCGCTTGAGCCTGCGAATGATCATTGGGCCCAGCAACCAGCACAGCAGCAGTGCCGTGACTGCCGCGCCCGCGCCACGAAAAGTGATGTATTGAAACACGCGCAGCGGCGATAGCCAGTCAGCCCATTGAGCGTGCCCGTTGGCCACCAGCCATTCCGGCAGTTGACTTAAATAATAAAACATCCTCTTTAATCCAAATCTTCCATCTGCTCCAGCCGCGACGCACGCGATGCCTTCAATAGCACCGCATCACCCGGCTGAAGCCAATCGCGCAGCAATTTGCCTGCATTCCCGACATCCGCCGCAGCTTCGGCGTTTCCCATGCCCGCCGCATGGGCCGCCTCAATTGTAATTGCCGCATGCTTCCCGATGGCAATCATACCATCCAAAACTTTTGCCGCGTGTTCGCCTGCCTCGCAATGCGCAGTCTCGGCGTGTTCACCCAGCTCGGCCATATCGCCCAGCACAGCATAACGTTTGCCTGTTATCTCCAAGCTGGCCAGTGTCTCCAGCGCGGCGCGCACGGAATCGGCATTGGCGTTGTAGGCATCGTTCAGCCACCACACTCCCTTTTTTTTGCTCAGCTGCAAACGCATTGCCGGCGTGGGGCATTCGGCCAATCCGCGCGCAATGGTCTCGCGGTCGAGCCCCAGTTCCGCCGCCGAAGCGATGGCCAATGTGGCGTTGGCGGCTTGATGCCGGCCAAGGAGCGGGGTGGCGTATTCATCGCTCCAATTCTCCAAAGGCGCCCGCACACCAAATTGCGTGCCGTTTTCGGACACGTTCAACGCGGTCACTTGCCAATCGCTGGATTCGCCGAATCCCACGGTGGTCACCGGTGCATTGCTGCGTTGGGCTATTGATTGACTCCAATCGTCATCGCCATACAGAAAAAGTTTTCCACCGGCCGGCAACAATTCGCCGAGCACGCCCTCCTCGCGGGCAACCCCTTCAATTGTCTTAAAGAATTCCAAATGCTCGCGGCCAATGCCGGTGAGCAATCCAAATTGCGGTGCAATCAAGTTCACCAAGGGCGCAAGTTCGCCCGGATGATTGGTGCCGAGCTCCAGCACAGCAGCACGGTGGCGTGGCTCGATGGCCAGCAGCGTGGCGGGAACGCCGATGTCATTGTTAAAACTAGCTTCGCTGCAGAGTGTTTCCATTTGAACACGCAGGATGGCGGCGAGCATTTCCTTGGTGGAGGTTTTGCCGTTTGAACCGGCGATGCCAAAAATCGTGGCCTCCATTTCCACGCGATGGGCGGCGGCAAGTTGGCCGTAGGCACGGCGGGTATCGGGCACAATCAGCATGGGGCCAACGCACGGCGTATCCACCATTGCGGCCACTGCGCCGGCTGCAATGGCAGTGGGGGCGAATTGATTGCCGTCAAAGTTTTCGCCGCGCAAAGCGATGAATAAATCTCCCCGTTGGAGCTTGCGCGTGTCGGTGCAAACTCGATGAAATTGGGCGTCGGGGTTGATGTCGTGCGTTTGTGCGGCGCAGGCGTCAATTGCGAATTGGAGCGGTCGCGGTTCCATCAGTGGCCTTCCCGAATGGCGGCGAGAACAGAGCGGGCTTGTTGGCGGTCGTCAAATGGCATCACGGTATCGTTGATTTCCTGATACGTTTCGTGGCCTTTGCCAGCAATGAGGACGGTGTCGCTTGGGTTGGCTGCTCGCAGAATTTCGTCGATGGCGCGCGCGCGGTCCAGTTCGATGCGATTTTTGCCCGGACAACCCTCGGCGACTTGTTGCGCGATGAGGCTTGGGTTTTCGCGTCGGGGGTTGTCGGTGGTGATGAGGATATCATCGGCCAACTCGGCGGCGGCTTCGCCCATTTTGCGGCGTTTGCCGGTGTCGCGATTTCCCCCGCAGCCGAAGAGCACGCGCAATCGGCCCGGTGTAACTTCGCGCAGGGTGACAAGCACCTGACGCAAGGCATCATCGGTGTGGGCATAGTCCACGTACACGGCGAAGGGCTGGCCCTCGCTCAAGGGCTCAAGTCGGCCGGGAACCGGCGGTATTGCTGCAAGAATTGGCACGCAATCTGCCAGATCCATTCCAGTGGCACGCGCGATGCCCAAGGCGGCTGCGGCGTTGGAAACGTTGTGGCGTCCGATGAGGGGCATCGTAAACTTCACCCCGGCCAATGTGAATTGGGTTTGTTGTTGGCCCAATTTAAGCTGGGAGATTTGCAGATCGGAATTCGTTTCGCCGAAAGTCGTGGCGGAAAATTCGTTGGCTAGGCGTTTGCCAAATGGGCTGTCGACATTGATGAGGCGTGAAGCGGTTGCGGGTTGTTGGGTGAAGAGCGTGCGCTTGGCGGTGAAGTAGCGCTCCATATCGCCGTGATAGTCAAGATGGTCTTGTGTGAGATTGGTGAAGGCGGCAGTTCGAAATGTAAGCCCCCCCACCCGATGCTGGACAAGCGCGTGGGAGCTGACTTCCAAGATGCAGGTTTCGCATCCGGCGCGGAGCATTCCAGCAAAGCAGGCGTGCAAGTCGAGAGACTCGGGCGTGGTGCGGGCAGCCGGAATGATGCGGTCACCAAGATCATACTCCACGGTGCCGATGAGGCCACAGCGGCGACCCGCGCCACGCAGGAGTTCGCGTACGAGAAAGGCAACAGTGGTTTTGCCATTGGTCCCGGTGATGCCGATGAGGTTGAGGGTGTCGGCCGGGCAACCGTGAAAACGTGCGGCCAAATGTGCCATCGCAACGCGGGGATCTTCGACAAGAACAACGGCGGTTTCTCCAGGCAAAGTGATGGAGCGACCCGTGATGACAAGGGAAGCGCCCTGTTCAATCGCGTTGCCGGCAAAATTATGGCCGTCCACACGCATTCCCGGCAGCGCGATAAAGGCAGTGCCATGAGTAATGCGGCGGGAATCGTAGGCAAGGCCGGTGACGGGTTTGTTGAGGTTGCCGCGCACGAGTTTGTGCGGCAATTCGTGGAGCAACTCAACGCCGGTCATGGATCAGCGTGGCTGGGGGTTTTTGCCGGAAACCATGGAGCCCTGCCGCACGAGATCCGGTTTCAATCCAAGATAGCCCGCTGTACGCTCGGCGATTGCCCTGAAAACTGGCGCAGCGGTGAGCCCACCGTAGTAATCGCCCTTTGGTTCGTCCATTGAAACTAGGATGCACAACGCCGGTGCGTCAGCCGGGAAAAACCCAACGAAAGAGGCATAGTATTTGCCGGGCAAATAGCCGCCGCGTCCGGCCTTTTGGGCGGTGCCGGTTTTGCCGGCCACGGTGTAATATTGCATCGCAGCGCGCTTGGCGGTGCCGCCGGGTTGTGGAACCGTCTTGAGTGCCTCGGTGGTGGCGCGCGCTGCTTCGGCCGAAACCACCTGGCGCACGGGCTCCGGATGATACTGCACCACCACCCGTCCGCGGTCATCCTCAAGATGACTCATCACCATCGGCCGCATCAGCTTTCCCCCATTGGCGATGGCGCTCATCATCATCGCCATTTGCAAAGGCGTTGCGGTAACTTCGTGGCCCATCGGCACGCGGGAAATGGAAAGTCGGTTCCATTTTTTCAAAGGATGAACCGTGCCGCGCACTTCACCGGGCAAACTGATGCGCGACCGGGCGCCGAATCCAAAATTCTCCATGTAGGCATGCAATCTCGGTGCACCCAACCGCAAGCCCACTTTGGCCGCACCGATGTTGGAGGATTTTGTTATGATGGATTTTACCGAGAGATTTCCGTAGGCATGATGGTCGCGCAAGACACGGCCGGCAAACCGAAACGATCCGTTTTCACAATGAAATATGGATGCAAGCTGGACCACCTGTTCGTTCAGCGCGGCAGCAACGGGGACAATCTTGAACGTGGAACCGGGCTCGGCTGTATCGGTCACTGCGCGATTGCGGCGGGCTTCCGGCTTGGCAACGCCGGGTTGGTTGGGATCGAAATCTGGCAGATTGGCCATGGCCACGATGGCCCCGGTTTTGGGGCGCACCACAATGGCGGTAATGCCCAGTGGCTGGTGTTTTGCCATTGCCTTGGCCAGTTCCGCCTCAACGATGTGTTGCACGCCCGAATCGATTGTGAGCACGACATGCAAGCCGTTGCGCGGGGCGACATCCTGCTGGCGCAGCGCGACGACTTCCCTCTTGCGGGAATCGGTCTCCGTCACGCGCCAACCGCGGGAGCCGATCAGCTTACTGTCAAGCACACGCTCGATCCCCTCCTTGCCACGGTGATCCACGCCGCCCACAAATCCAAGCACATGCGCGGCGTGATGTTTGCCGGGATACACGCGCAGCTGATCCTCTTTGCGATCGGCAAAGACCGATTGCCGGCGAAGACTGCGAAACGCGAGCCGTTGCTGGCGTGTGAATGTGGATTCGTCCAACCCCAATTCCATTTCGCGCAGTGCCACTGCGGCCTGCTCCCACGTTTCGCGTGGCACTTTGCGTTTAAGGACAACGTACCGGTTGGTTCGGAGAATACCGTTCTCATTGATCAACATTTTCTGCTTCAAACGTTGAGCCAACCAGTCTTTATCCAATTGTAAAACGGGTGCCAGTGTATGCGCCACGTGAACATTCCACGGACCAATCAGCGCGGGATCCGCACAGACGGTTTTCACAAACAGACTGGTGGCGAGCAGATTGCCGCGGATGTCGCGAATATCGCCACGTCTCGGTTCACGGATAAGGGTACGGATCGTGTTGTTCCGTGCGGAAGATTGTAACTCGTCGTGCCTGAGGATTTGGAGGTCGACGAGCCGGTAGCCGAGCGCGCCGAAGGAAAGCAGCATCACGGCGGCAAAAAAGAGGAGCCAGCGCCGGGCGCCTTTACGAACTTGTTTATAATTCATTTCCTCCATGCACACATCCAAGCTGGAGGAACCGGCCTATCGACTGGCCGTGCGCAGGGTTTGTGCGGGTTTGGCCTTGGCGTCCACCAGCACGACAATTTGTTCTGGGCGGGGCACCTCAAGATCCAGTTCCAATTGGCGCAAACGTGCATCCAACTCCTGCGGGCTCATCAAAAACGCCAGTGTATCGCCGCGCAGTTTGTTTTCGCGCCGCAAGTCCTCCAGTTTGTTTTCGTTCTTTTTAATCTGCGCGCCGAGGTCATTGATTTGTTTCTTTTGCCAAACATACCCCAAGCCGAGGCTACAGGTAACGAGGCAAATCAAAACCGCTTTGAGCGCAGGGCCAAAGCGTACCGACAAGGGTTTCCGTTTTCGATTCATTGTTATTCCCAACCTTTGTTAATCGCGCGGAACCACACGGATAAAGCGTTGTCCGTTTGATTCAAACGGCACCGTCATGGTTCTCCCCGTCCCCACATGCGGACGGCCCACAGCATTCCAATTGTTTCGGTCATTTGACATTTGCACCACATAACGCGTCCCGGGCCGACTATTATGACGAAGGTTCATCCGTCCATTTTGAAGTGTCACCGTTGATGGGACCGGCACATTTCGCATTTGTTGGGAACGGGCGGCACCCTGGTTTGCTGAATTACGATTTTCGGTAAATCGAATTTGTCCTGTGCCAACTGTCCGCCGGAATGACCCGCCTACAGTTTGGTTTGCCTGTGTTACCGGTGACCTGCTCGTGGTGTTTGCCGTTGCCACGGCTTGTGTCGCAGGTCGTTGAATTGTTGCCCGCATTCCAGTCATGCCCCGGCTTCCGTTGCCGGAACGACTTCCGATTCCATAATTGAACGCAGAGCTTCGTTGCGCCAAAGTGCCGGTTGGTGAATTGCGAATATTCGGCGCGGCACGCTTCATCCCAACGCGCCTTGAGCCCGAATAACTTCGTGCAGTTGTCAACAAAGCATTCCGTGCCGCCTGACTCGTTACCATTGAGGCAGCGGGCCTGCTTCCGGCAAGGGTCAGCGTTCCACCCCGTACCATTCCGGCATTGGATTGGGTGATTCCCATGGAGGCAGGTGCACGAACCACGTTATTCCGTGGCGCGGATTGCTGCACTAACACTGGCCTGCGAATGCTACTGATGCGAGCGGATCGAGCTGAGCCATTGGCGGTTTGAATTCCGAAACTGCCCTGTGCGGCGGGACGAACCGCACTCGTTGCGCCGATTCGACTGCCGCTGGATCCAATCACTTCGGCATTAACCGGCCTGGCCAATGTACTACTCAGAGTGGGGGCGCCCAGAGTGGGAGCTGCCGCGCGGCTTTGGTTCCGTGTCTTTTGTCCAAGCACTTTTTTGCTGGCCGCGCGCTGGACCGCATTTGCCGCTGCCTTGGCAGATGCCTGGGAGGTTCGAATCGCTTCGGAAATTTCGCTCTCGTGTTTCACAATGAAATTCCCCTCCGCCTGCGACGTTTTCTCCTTCATTTGTGTTCCGCCGGGGCTTAACTTTGTTTTTTTTGCAACCAATAAAACCTTATTAGCTCCCTGACCGCCGCCATCCACATCAGCTCCCGCGGCGAGATCGACACTTGGATTATTGGTAGAAAATCTCCGGGCTTTTAAGAGAATACTCTTGGGATTTTGCACATCGGTCCAAACCACCAGCATAAATCCACCCCCGTTTCCGGCTGCCGTGACCATGTTTTGATTATTCAAAACCTCGGTATTCATTCGGATTTCTGCGCCACCGGACAGCATGCGACCGTGGATTTCCCAGCCCTTTGTGGTTTGCGATCCGCAATCCCAGGTTACCAGCACATCATCGGCATTGGCGGCCAGGGCGGGGTTTACCTGATTGCCACCGCCGTATTTGTTGTGAAGTTTCCGTGCACTTAATGGTTGACCCTCCGCATTGAATTTTCGGACATAAATGTCCTGCCCCAATCCCAAACCACTTTCATTCAACTCCTCCCACGCCAACGCAAACCCACCGGCTGTGACGGCGACCACATCAGGGTTGGAACACAATGCCTGACCCCCATCCATCCGAAACTCGTTCCCCAAAAAATTCCCTCCAGGGGCCAGCATACGGCCCATTACCCGACTGCGCATAAACGACACACTCACCTGTTTTAATTCCTCACTGCCAGCCCGGTAATTCCCGGTGGATGCGTGGGCCAATTGCTTGCCCTGCTCCACCTCGCTAATCCAACTGATGATGAAGCGTCCATTCTTCAAAGCGGCAATCGAGGGATTGAACTGGTTCCACTTAATCCCTTGGTTAACCTGAATCTCCGAGCCAGACATGATGCCTTGCGTATTGAAGCGGCGCGCAAAGACACCGTTGGCGGCACCATCCTGATATTCGCTTTCCCACGCCACCCAGACATCGCCCCGATGATTAGCCGCCACGCTGGGCCTGTCCTGGTTTCCACGTTTGAATGAGTTGACTACTTGCGCGCCTCCCATCGGACTTCCCGTGGCATTGAAATATCGAATGTACACATTCCGTGCTTTTCGTGGACCGGCCTCCCATACCACAACTGCGCCGCCATTGGGCAAAGTGGCCACGCGAGGCATGGCCTCGTCGTCGCTTATGGTGGATTCACTGACACGAACGGGGGATCCATTTTGCTCCATCAACCCGTTTAGAGGCTGCAAAAGGATTCGACTGCCGATTGTGCTTTCCGAGACATGCTCCCACACCGCGAATCCGCCTTTAAGATCAAGGGCCAAATGCGGGTTTCGTTGATGCCCTGCGAGTTCACCGCCGAGTGTAAATACATCACCGCTCGGGCCAATGGCCCCGTGGAGATTGAATGCGGCTATGGCGGCCGCGATGATGAGTTTTCGAATGGGTTGCGTTGCGTTCATACTTCGCCTTTCATTGCCCCTAGTTTCTCGAGAACCCTCAACTGGGCGCTGCGTGCGCGTGGATTTGCCGCCAGCTCGTGCTCACTGGCACGAATGGCTTTGCGGTTCACCCAACGCATCCGAGGCGGCCTTGGCACTCGCAAGGCCGGCACATCCTCTTCCCCCGGCACATCGTAATCGCGTGCCTCTATTCTCCCAAATTGTTTTACCACCCGGTCTTCTCCGGAATGAAATGTGATCACCGCCAGTCGGCCTACTGGCTTTAACAACCTACAAACCGCTGGCAATCCCCGGCGCAGTTCTCCCATTTCATCATTCACCGCAATCCGTAATGCCTGAAACACGCGCGTGGCTGGATGAGTCTTGCGACCACGGCGCGGACAGGCACCCTCAACCACCTCGGCCAATTGCGTGGTTGATTCAAATTTGGTCTCAATCCTCGCGTTCACAATGGCTTTCGCAATTCTCCGTGAACGGCGTTCTCCCCCGGCTTCCCAAAACAAGTCGGCCAATTCAGTTTCGGACCGGGAGTTAACCCAGTCGGATGCAGTTTCGTTTTGTCGATGATCTATCCGCATATCCAGCGGTCCTTCCTGCTGCAAACTAAATCCCCGGGACGGCTCATCCAATTGGGGCGAACTGACTCCCAAATCCAGCAAGACGCCGTCCAGCGTCTCTTCTCCGATCCAGTCCGGCAGAGTGGCAAAAGATCCCTGCCGAATTTCCACCTGCTTGCCAAATGGCGCGAGCCGGGAAGACGCGGCCTCCACAGCCGCGCCATCCCGGTCGCTTCCCCCAAGCCAGCTCCCAGGGCTGGCTTTCAAAATCAATTCCGCGTGGCCTCCCCCGCCAATGGTGCCATCCGCATACTTGCCGCCCTCGTTCGGAGAGAGGCCCTCCAACACTTCCGCCGACAGAACGGGTAGATGATAAAATTCCTTCACGCATTAGTTTTGGATGAACAGGTAGCTTCCCGCGGGAGCAATGGCAGTTCCGAATGGGGTGCGGATAACCACCCGTCGTTGCGGGTTCAAATTGGTTCCCGCCTGAGTGTCAAACAATGGATTGGTTTGGAACCCAAAATCAACCGGCCGAATTTGGATTTCATATCCATCCACGTCATTTGCATCGGTAGGATCATCCCACGCCTGCAGGGTTACCCCCGCTGACAATGCGCTGGGTTCCACCTGATTGCGCAAACTCATTGGCCGAGGAGGCAGTCCATTGTTGTCGGTTGATTGGATCAGGCTGCCGGTTCCATCGACAAATTCAATGGACAACGCCAAGTCCAAGCCGAAACCTCGGATCGTCAGCACATCCGTGTTGTCTCCCCGCACCCAAGTTCGGTTGGCGTCATTCGCAGAAACTGGCGGGGCGGGTATCGTCGCTGTGGTAAACACCTCCCGAATCACCGGGAATGTTGCCTTGAATGTCCCGTTGCGATCACCGCCCACTCCTACGTGAGTGAACTTGTGCACGTTTAGCCGGGCAGGGCTGCGGGCGCCATCGGAACGCTTTACACGAATATTCCGGCCAAAAGTGTGGGTAGCGACATCCGTGTTATTGCCATCACTCCGGATGCGCGTGTTAATGAGCCCAATCGTGTTTCCCCAAGCGGTGGCATTGTTCTCTGAAAAATAGTCTGCCGGAATGTAAATGGTGGTGTCTGTCACCGTCCATTTTCGTCCACTCGCATTATTATCAGGTGCAGTGATGACATTGTAATTCGGAACTGTCAGTTCGTAATTCGTTACGTTGTTGTCATCATAGAATTCGATTTGATCTACCACATGGCCGCGTTCGGTCAGGAATCCGCTGCCCCGAATCAAAAGACTTTTCCGAGTGTTCAATGGCAGCCCATCATACTGTGTGCTGAGGATTAACGGGATGCCGGGATTGATGGTTGCAAAATTGTATACGGCACTTTCCCCCTTCGGATTTAGCAGCCGAATTGTGCGGACCGCTCCTTCTAACTCCGCCTCAACGGAAATCACCCCCGGCGGAAGCTTAATCACCTGATCGCTCATAATGTATGAGCGCGGGTTGATCGACTGCACCACCACAAGGCCTGCAGCATCCATGATTTGGATTTCTGTCACAGTGTCTGTTCGGCTGCCGTAAATATAGACGGTGTCCAATGTACGGTTGATTGTGCTGTCCGTTCGGATTTCACCGGTTAAGCCCGATACGATGTCGATATGGGTGATGGAAGAAACAGTCCCCGAAGGCGCTGTAATCGCCTCCATCTGCGTGATATCCGATTCAGGAAAAGTGATGTAGTCCTCCGGCCCCGTATTGGTGATCCATCCCCATTGGAACTGGGTCACAAAATTTCCCTCGATCCCCGGCTCACCCGTCCACACCACCTGATGGAACGGAGCGCGTGTGGTGTAAACATACTGGATGGACTGCGCAGCGGCCGGGCGAAGGATAGTCCCGGGGCCCTGCATCAATGCTACCGCACCTTGCTGGGTATTCGGGGCGGTAAGGGTTGTCCAGCCCGCCGTGCTTGGAAGGTTTATGACCGGAATTGTGTTACCCACCACGCCCAGATCATTTGCTATGAAAATAATGTCAGGAATCGTCGTGGTTCGGGAAACCACCTGCGAAAAATATGGAGGATTGCCAAACACCAACGCCGCTTCTTCCACGGCGTTGGTGATGAATACATCCGTCCAAACGGTCGTGTGTGGCAAATAATCCTGGCCAATCAGGGAATCGAATGCCCGGTACGTGAACTTGATCTTGTTGACTCCGCCCCGCAAAGCATTCGCCGACACCGCGCCCGCCGCGGCCCCGCCCACCAAGCCGGTAATCGTGGGCCGTATATTGCCGCCAGTGGCAACCGCAGGCGCAATGCCCTGCGCAATCAAACCGGTAATGGTTCGGCGTTGTGGCGTCAGGAAAGGTGAATTGGGCGGCACAGCCCCGGTGGAGGCTGCCGTGGTGGGGTTCATATTCGCAGGTGTCACCAGCGTTACCGACGCATCCAACGCCTCAAACACCACGTTGTTCGTCCGATACAAATACTTCAGTCCGCCGGCATCATCAAAGGTCAGCGTGTGCCTTGGCTGGCTGCGAACCTTGCCACCCACATTGGGAGGCGCAGGTTTGTTGCCTGCATAATCGGGCCGGAAAAACACGCCCGGCGTTCGGAAAACCGTGGGGGCAACCGAAGGCCACGGCATTCCGCCAAAATTGATCACATCCCGAATCGCAGCAATTGCGCTATACTGATTGTCACTGCTCACGGTGTATTCCACCGCATCCCAAATGGTGATGTTCGCCGTGTTGGCCGGGCTGTCATTAAACAACCAGTAACTGTGCGTCACCCCATTAATCACCGGCGTGGGCTGGTAGGTGTAAGGATCATAATTTCGCATGGTCACCTGAAACGTGCCCGTGGTAGTGGCGCGCGCATACCCCATCACATCGTGGATCACGAAACAGTACCGGTGCGGATTGCCCAATCCCAGATGGTTTACCAGCAACCCAAGCGTGATGGATTCCATATCCGTCACGCTGTTAATGTTGGCCGAGGGATTGAATTCCCACGTCGAAAAATGCTGGTCATATTCCGTGATCAAATTCAATGAGCTCACCCCGTTCGTGTACGTCTTATCCTCCGGCTCAAAAAAATCATTCAGCACCGTGAATGCGTTGCTGACCGCCGCCATCCCATTGTGGCCGAAATAGCGGATGAAGGTGCTGTCGAACGCATAGGTCAGCTCAGGATAATTCCACCGGTTAAATTCCTTCACCGGCGTGGGCCGACCCAATGGGTCATCCAGATTCGGATTGGGAGCCGCCGCAGTGCCCGCTCCGCCTGGCGCCTGCAACCTGGCCTGGGAGGCAATGGATGGATTCGTCGGCCCGATGAGCACAAACGCCCGCGCAAGGCACGGCTCCAGGCACAGCGCCGCCAGCACGAAGGCCAGCCCACAGCGACTTTTCCAGTTCTTCCTCATTTTATTA
>CAZJRV010000007.1:0-27726 GCA_964548235.1 uncultured Verrucomicrobiota bacterium | reverse complement strand
AGCACCATCGAATCCGCCCCGCCTGATACCGCCACCAAGACCGGGGCGTCCTTGGGCATGGGGCTGACCTCAATGCATTTGTGAATCGCGGTGATCACGTAAGCATTTTTTTGATAACGTTTCCTTCAACATCAGTAAGGCGGAAGTCGCGGCCCTGGAAACGGAACGTGAGTCGTTTGTGGTCAATCCCCAGCTGGTGGAGAATGGTGGCGTGGAGATCATGGACGTGGCATTCATCGCGAATGGCACCAAATCCGAATTCATCAGTTTCACCCACGAGATTCCCGGGCTTGATGCCGCCGCCGGCGAACCACATGCTGAAGGCATCAATGTGATGATTGCGGCCCGGGGTGGTTCGCTTTTCGCCCATTGGCGTGCGCCCGAATTCGCCACCCCAAATCACAAGCGTGTCATCAAGCAATCCGCGCGCCTTGAGATCGCGAATCAGCGCAGCGCAAGGTTGGTCGACATCTTTGGTTACCTTGTCAAAATCTTTGGTTAAGGTTTCGGATGGACCGCCGTGCGAATCCCAGTTGGTGTGATAAAGCTGGACGAACCGAACTCCGCGCTCCACCAACCGCCGTGCGAGCAGGCAGTTATTGGCAAAACTCGCCTGTCCGGGCCGGGCACCGTAGAGATCGAGCGTAGCTTTGGTTTCGCTTTTGATGTCAATCAACTCGGGCGCACTAGCCTGCATGCGGTACGCCATCTCATAACTGGCGATGCGCGTTTGAATTTCGGGATCGCCCGTCGTCAATGCGCGTTTCAGATTCAACGCGCGCACTGCATCAATGGATGCCCGTTGGCGTGCGCTATCAATGCCATTGGGCCTTGCCAGATTCAAAATGGGATCGCCATTCCCCCGCAACGGCACGCCTTGATGTGTGGTTGGCAAAAACCCGCTCGCCCAATTCACTCCCCCACCACGTGGACCCCGCGGACCTGATTGCAGCACCATGAACCCCGGCAGATTGCTCGACTCCGCGCCAATCCCATAGCTCACCCATGAGCCCATGCTTGGGCGGCCGAACAGTCCCGTGCCGGTGTTCATGAACAATTTCGCCGGCGCATGGTTGAACAGCTCAGTCTTGCAAGTGCGCACCAGTGTCAATTCATCGGCTACCGTGGCAATATGCGGAAAACATTCGCTCACCCACATGCCGCATTGGCCGTGTTGCTTGAATTCGCGGATGGTGCCCTGGAGTTTGTTGGCGTCCTTGAACGAGCTGTTCATGAACGCGAATCGTTTGCCCTTCGTGAATGACTCGGGAATCGACTGCCCGTGTCGTTTTTTTAATTCCGGTTTCCAGTCAAACAAATCCAGATGCGAAGGCCCTCCGGCCATGAACAGAAAAATCACATTTTTCGCCTTGGGCGCAAAATGCGGCTGTTTGGGCGCGAACGGGTTTGCCATCGCCCGTTCATCCATCAACGACGCCAACGCAATGGATCCGAGCCCCATACCGCATTGGCTGAAAAAGTGACGGCGGGTGGTTTGTTGAATGGTGGTTGCAGGGTTCATTCTCGCGTAATCGTTTCGTCTGTGTTCATTAGCACCCGCGCCACCATGGTCCACGCGGCCAATTTTGGTTTGGGCAGTCCGGCCGTGTCGTGCCCCTTCAGCAGTGTAGTTGCCTCGGACGGGGTCTTGGCAAAGACCGCTAGCTCGCGATGCAGCACGCCGGAAAGAATTTCAATTTCACCCGCATCCGGCTCGCGTGCGAGGCATCGGCGAAAGGCCCAGCGTAATTTTCGGGCATCACTCCCCTGCCCCTCTTGTAAAATACGCCGAGCAAAACCAACGCTCAATTCAAAATACGCCGGGTCATTGAGCAGGGTGAGTGCCTGCAACGGCGTGTTGGAGCGCATCCGGCGTGTGCAGGCGGCGAAGGCGTCGGGCGTGTCGAACACTTTCAGGGCCGGGTGCGGTGTGGCGCGCCAACGGTACGTATACACTGCCCGTCGAAAACGATCCTCGCCCTGACTTGCACGCCAGGTCTTTTTGTGTTGGCCAAGGTTCATGCAGCCATCCGGCTGCGGCGGATAAACGCCGGGGCCGCCCATTTTCCGGCTGAGCAATCCGCTGATCGTTAGCGCGTTGTCGCGAATTGCCTCGCCCTCCAAACGCAAACGCGCCTGCTTGCCGTGCAACCGGTTGTATGGGTCAGCAGCTTTGAGATCGTTGCGATGATTGGATGATTGGCGATATGTGGCCGAAGTGACCATTAGGCGGTGTATCGCCTTGCGACTCCACTTGGTGCGCATGAACTCCGTGGCCAGCCAATCGAGCAAGGCGTGATTAGAGGGCGGTGTGCCTTGCGTGCCAAAGTCGTTCTCAGTTTGCACCAGCCCCGCGCCGAATAGGTTTTGCCACATGCGGTTTACCGTTACGCGACCGAGCAATGGATTTTCCTTGCTCGCAACCCATCGAGCGAAATCCAGTCGGTTGGCCTTTTCTTGGCCGGGAAATGCATGCAACACGGCCGGGACGCCCGGCTGTACTTCTTCGGAGGGTCGTGTGAAGTTGCCCTTCACAAACCGAAACGTTTTGCGTGGCGACTTGCGCTGGCGCATTACTAGCGCAGTGGTTGCTCTGGGCCGCTTCTTTTTTAAGGCAGCCAATTCTTTCGCCAGTATTTTTTGTGCATCAGAACCCTTTTCCACGGTGTTCGTTTTTGCCTGCAGCAGTTTTACCCTGGCGTCGTGCGCGGCGCGCGCTTGCGTTTCGATTGCTGTGGGTGTTTCCACGCGCGGCTCATCGGCTTGATTGAAATAAGCAAACATCCGATAAAATTCCACCTGCGTAAGCGGATCAAATTTGTGGTCATGGCACTGCATGCAGCCAAAGGTGAGGCCAAACATCACTTCACCGGTAGTGGCAATGCGATCGAAGATTGAGTCCACGCGAAACTGTTCCTTGTCCACGCCGCCTTCGGTGTTGACCTGGGTGTTGCGGTGAAAGCCAGTGGCGATGTGCTGGGCTTGCGTCGCATTGGGCAGCATATCGCCAGCGAGTTGCTCGATGACAAACTGGTCGAACGGCTGATCCGAATTGAAAGCTGCAATCACCCAGTCGCGATAACGCCACATCACGCGCGGCGCATCGTGGCTGTATCCGTCGCTGTCCGCGTATCGTGCGGCATCCAGCCAAAAACGCCCCCAGCGTTCGCCATAATGAGGAGACGCCAGCAACTTGTCGACCACGCGCTCATAAGCGTCGGGTTGTTTGTCGGCGAGAAACGTATCCACCTCAGCCGGCGAGGGTGGCAGCCCAACCAAATCCAAATGGACCCGTCGAAGTAAAGTGGTTTTTTTCGACGGCAGGGATGGCGCGAGATTTTTCTTTTCAAGCTCTGCAAGAATGAACGAGTCAATCGCGTTGCGTGGCCAATCCATTTGCTTCACATTGGGAGGATTGTGACGTTGTGGCTTCAGGAAGGCCCAATGCTGCCCTTCTCCCTGCGCCAACGCAAAGGCACTAAAAGTCAAACTGCAACAGAATGTCCGCCAAAAAAACATCGCGATTAGCCTATCGTAGTTGGACGCGTGAAACAAGTTGGGGATTCGCCGCAAGGAAATGCCGCTAGTGTTCAGGAAAATGGAAGAATATCCTTACCGCGGAATTTGGTTCAGCGTGTAATAAAAAGTGTCGTGCCAGAGTTTTTCGCCAGCAATGCTGCGAACATCCAATCCTCGCACAGCCGTCACATAACCTGCTTTCCATCCTTCAAGTCGCAGCCGCACTTTGAGCCCATCCTCTGATACCTCGGCTTTTTTTACATTCACAACGCTGAAACTGTCCCTCTTTCCATCGTGATCAAACTCCGGTGAGCCATATTGGGCGTGGTATTTGTATTTATACTGCCAGATATCATACCCGTCCGCATCGCCGGCAGCCTTGGGATCTGCCGGTGTGGTGAAGGTCAGGTTAAATCCATCCGGCATCGCTTGGACAGTTTTCACCTCAAACGGAATTTTGCCCGTGAAGGATACCCGCTCAAGCCCTTGGGAAAACGGCGCATTGGCTGCCCACGCCACGGTTTTGCAACTGCCCACGTAAAGGTGGCCATCGGGGCCCATCGCCAGCCGGTTTACGCCGGACTGAAATCCCTTGAGAAATGGCCAAACCGCGCCCTGCCATTCGCCGCAAACTTTCTCCAGTTGCACGCGCGTGACAATTGCATTTTGGAAATCGCCGACAAGCAATTGTCCCTTGAACGGCCCGAAGCGATTGTCTGTGATTTCACAAAGCCCACTGGCCGAACGCGCGAGTTTATAGGGAAACCAAAGCGCGGGCGGGTCAAACATCTCACGTCCTTCGTACAACTTCTGCGGCGCGGGCTTTGATGAGGGATGGCCAAAAAATTTCCCTTTCTGGAGGTGATTCAATTTGCAGGCGCCTATCCATGCCCCCTGATTTTCAGTAACAAAAATATCGCGTTCCGGGCCGAACACACCTACCCCATTGGGTTCACGCAGGCCACTGCAAATCGGTTCAAGATTACGGCCGTTCGGCGAAATTCGCAGTGCCCAACCCATAAATTTTGCCGACCATCGGCCGGCGTGGCCGGCATTCACCAACACGAAGTTGCCCTCCTTGTCCTGCGCCGGTCCGTATGCGAATGAGTTGTAGCTGCCCGTGAAATCCCAATCATTGTTTACACTTTCAAAAAGATCCGCCTCGCCGTTGGAGTCGGTATCCGTAAGTCGCGTAATTTCGTTCTTGTTGCCTAGATGTATTTTCCCGTTTTTCACCAGCAGTCCCATTGGCTCGCACATTCCTCGGGCAAAGCGCCGATAACGTGCCTTCGCCACCGGCCCGGTTGCTCCTTCCACAATATATATTTCACCCCGATACGTCGCTAACGCCAATCGTCCGCCCGGCAGCCAATCCATGCCGGTGACCAGCAATTTCAAATCGTCAGGAATCGGGAATGCTTCAGTTTTGTAAAATGGACTCAGCACGAAGCTCCGGCGTGTTGTGGGGCTTGCCGTGCGCATCGTTGGTTTCGGCGCGGAGGCGTCCTTGGATTTATTGAAAATGTAATCCATGCGGGAGGGGCTCACCCCCAATCCAATCAAATCATCCATAATGCCTTTCGCCTTTCCTCGGTCGGGCAATGTCCCGGTAATCACTTCAAAAACAAGCGGCACTTTGCCTGCTTTTATTTTGATGGCCGCGCACGCAAAATTGCCCTCAACATGATTACGAGGATTACCTTTGGTTGAACCTTCTTCTGTGAATATTTCCTCGGCAAAAGCCAGCTTCACATTGCGCAGTTGCATCGAGGCCGCGTTCATTCCGCGGAATATCACGAGCAGAAAATCGTCTTTCCGTTGAATCAATCCCAAGCCGGGAAAATTTAGTTTCTCGGCTTCACCGCGTTCCGCATGCGCTTCAAAAGTGAGTGCCATTATTCGCGGTCCGATTTCATAGCGGCGAACGACCATCCCCCGGTCTACCCTGGCCGACTCATGCACACGGACTACATTCCCATTCCGGTCGTGTATTTCATAAATGAACGTCACGGTTCCTCCCTTGGTACTGAGCCCGATGAAACGCGCATTTGAAGGCCGAGTGTCTGCCTTGGCTGTCGGCCATTTTGCACCATCGAAATGCCAAGGGAAAATTGGCGGATTGCCCCATAGCCGCTTGCCGTTGGTTTGGCAGATAAAAGGCCGTTTTGGCCCGTTGTAGCCAGGGCCGACAAGCTTCAGTGATCCGCCACTCCAGACGGTGTGCACACGCAGTTTTTCTGTGTCAAACGCAAGGTGTAAATCTTTTGCCAATGGCACAGCTACACTTCGGCTCGAGAGCAGCATCGGTGCCATTCGGAAGGGTTGATCCGGCGGATCAAATATTGGCGGCACATTCAGCTTTTTCGGCGCGGCCAAAATTGCAGGGGCAACAAGCAAAAATAGAATGATCTTTTTCATGTTTGAGATTTTGCGATCCAGCTTTTTACGCGTGCAGTGTACCGTGCGAGTCGCGCAAACTCAAGGCGCGGAAAGACGGAGTCCTTCCAACGTGCGCAGACGCTCGGCGGGAGGGAGGCCGCCAATCTTTTTGACGGCATTGAAGTAGTCAGGAAAGTTTTGGTTGCATTGTTCAAATAAATTCAGGAAAGCAGGCACGTGCTGGTGATACACTGCCATCGAGCCGAGCGAGGCATTATTAATCGTTCCCAACTGCGAGCCATCGATACCGTTGGATTCAGTAGTATTTTGGACGGAATTCAATTCAGTCCGCATGGTCCGAAAAATGTTTTGCTTAAGGTTCCGCCGGGTTGCGGGAGTTTCATGCGATCGCGCAAATAGGATTTTTAGTTCCTTCCTCGTGTTGTCAAGAATCCCGTTGATCTGATTCAAGAGAACCACTGACTCGGCAAACTCGTTACGCGCAATCTCGTTCCCGATGGCGCCCAGCCATTGCAACGTTGCCACTTGAGCCGTGGCGGTGGCAAAGCTTTCGTTGAAGGCGGTGTCATTTGGAATGTAAAGCCGTTGGTGGGTAAGTTCATGGAAAATGAGTTCCGCCAAATTCGCATCGTTGAAATGAATAAATGTGCTCAACACAGGATCCGCAAACCAGCCCAGGGTGGAATATGCTGGCGCGCCGGACACCGCTACGTCGTAGCCCCGTTGGCGCAGATCTATTGCAAAGGATTCGGCCGCGGATTTATTGAAAAATCCTCGCCCTTCAAAGCGTCCCACGAATGGGTACCACCACGATTTGAGTTCCAGCGAAAATTCCGGGGCAGCATTGACGACCCACAACGCCATTGGTCTTTCAATGGCAACGTAATGCGTGTAGCTATCGCCCGGCGGCAAATCCAGATTCATCGCCGCGAATTGGCGTATTTCATTCACCAACCTCAAGCGGGCTTTAAGTGATTCCGGTTGGGCCGGATCCGCCAGCACCGTCTCGATGCGTTGGCGTTTGCAAATCAACTCCCCCTGCCCGCGCACTGCCTGCGAATAATAGGAAACGGCACCGCAGCCCGTGAGGAACGGGAGGCCAATCAGGAGCAATACGCGCAAACAAATCACGCGTCTTGGTAGCACGCGGCGGCATTGTGGGCAAACGGATTGGCTTGCCGCCGTTGGCGTGGGATCGTAGGTTGGAGCGGGCTCCCGTAGCTCAGTTGGATAGAGCAGCGCTCTTCTAAAGCGCTGGTCGCTGGTTCGAATCCAGCCGGGAGTGCCATTTTCATTGCCAGTCCCCGCAGGACGTGTTGTTTTGCGTGCGTGCTTTCCTTGGAACAATTGGCTGAATTGGCGCGCTCATACCAGCCGGATTTGAATGCGACGGTGCACGAATTCGGCATCGGAGACGCAGCCTTCAATTTCAACAGCATTCCGTACCTGATGGGGGTGGTAAACCTTTCGCCTGACTCGTGGTATCAGGAAAGCGTTTGTCACAATTCAGAAAGCGCGATTGAGCGGGGCAAACTTTTGGTGGCGCAAGGGGCTGCAATCGTCGATGTCGGCAGCGAATCGTCTGTGTTGGACGCCAAACGTGTGACGACGAAAGAACAGGAAGCACGGTTGATCCCTGTGGTGCGCGGCTTGTCTGAAGCGGGGATACCCGTGAGTGCAGAGACTTATAACCCCGTCGTGGCTGAATCGTGTCTTCAGGCGGGCGGGGCTGTGATCAACTTGACTGGTCCAGGAGAAGGTGAGTCAATATATCCTTTGTGCGCAAAACACGATGCGGCCGTGATCATTTGTTTCGTTCAAGGCGGCAACGTGCGTGCTGTGGATGAACTGACAATCGAGGCGGATCCGGTCCCGTTGATGCTGGAATTTTTTGAGTACGAAATCGAGCGGGCAGAAAAGGCCGGCGTTAACAAAATTCTCATCGATCCAGGGCTTGGATTTTACTACCGCAATCTGGACGACAGCGCAGTCCGCGTGAGGCGGCAAATGGAAGTTTTTTTAAACACCTTTCGTCTGCGCCAACTCGGCTGGCCGGTGTGCCACGCCCTGCCCCATGCGGCGGAAATTTTCAAGGACGAGGTGCGCTGTGCCGAGCCTTTCTTCGCTATCCTGGCCGCGCTGGGGAAAACTTCCCTATTCCGCACACACGAAGTGCCCCGCACGCGCGCAGTGCTGGAAACGCTTGGCCTTTATTGAATGCCACACAGGAAGACGCCCTCTTCCCCATTGGTCGACTGAAATGATTTTTCAATGACAATGCCGTGCGAACCCAGTGTTTCGCCCAATGACCTTAGTGTGTATCGGTACGACACAAATATATGCAGAGCATCGCCGGACTGAAAATGGAACTGCTCGTCATTGGCCCGCATTATGCAGGGCTCCCTAAAATAAAAACGCCCGGATATGAACTCATGCGGATTGTCCGTTTCAACGGTGATTTTTAGCACGCCCTCCCCTGCTCCGTGGGCCCTAGGATACTCGGAAAGCCATTCCCGCGTGTCTGCATTGTCGTATTGCGGGAGAATGGCGCCGATTCCATGAGGAGCGAGATTGGCGCTGAGGAGCAAACGATCCTCAGGTTTTAAGAGTGCCCGAAGTTGTGGCAAAATTTCATCAGGCGAGAAATTCGGGAGGATGCCGAAAAAGGTAAAGACGCGGTTTGGCCCGGCGTATTGGTCAATGAATTCAGGCAAATTTTTCGCAGTGGCGAGGTCGAAAATCAGAGCCGCAGTTTCCGGTGCGGCCTTCACTGCCAAGGGCACGCTGACATCAGTTGGCAAAAATCGCATGCCATGCGGGAGCTGATCGAGAATTTTGAGATCTTTCTCACCACCGCCGCAACCAAGCGCAATCAGGGTACCCTCTGCGTGTGCCCAACACGCTGCAAGGGCCTCGGCGGCTTGTTGATAAGTTTGGGTGAGATCAGCTGGCGCAACGTACTGCTCGTGAAGCCGTAACCAAAGCTCCGCTTGGCGTGGGGATTCGTAAAGGAATTTGGAGGCGATGATGCGCCGACGGAGGCATTCAGCGCGGTCGACTTCCACTTGAGCGGGGGACTGGCTCGCGTGGATGACGGGTTTCATTGGCCTTTTCCAGTTTCTTCCGTGGGAGGCTTTTGGGTGCCGCCAATTTTCAATTTCTTTTCCGTGTGTTCGGCAAATAAAACATACAGAAACAAATACACCACCACGCCCGTGACCGAGACATACATCCAGATGGGCCACGTCCATCGCGCGATGCGCCGGTGTTTGTCCAGACGCTCTCGCAGGGCGTGGTTCAGCGTGATGAAAACCATCGGCACAATGAGGACCGCCAAAATGATGTGGGTGATGAGGATGAAATAGTAGAGGTAATTGACCCAAGCGGTGGGGTGACGGAGCACGGTGTGTGCGTGCGAAGTATAGTGGTACCACAGGTAGCACGCGAGGAACACCGCCGAGGTGCTGAAGGCGGCAATCATGCATCGCTTGTGGAGGATGCGTTTCCCTTGCTTGATGAAAATAAAACCCAACAGCAAAAACACGGACGCAAGTCCGTTCAGCATGGCATTGACCGCCGGCATTGAGATGACGGGTTTTTCCGCATTCAATTGTCCGAGCGCTGCCTGTATTTCGAGCAGAAGGTTGGGCGTGTTGTGCTCAAACGATTTGCGCACTCGCCCCTGGGAATCCACTAGAACGTAAAGGCTGCTATGCACAAACAGGTCGTTTGGATTTTCGCGCTTGGGCTCTTCCTTTGGTATGGAAATGAGCTTTAAATCATCGATGGCCAGCTGCATGAGATCGGCCTTGGAGCCGGTAAGAAAATACCAGTTGTCTTCAATACTGCCGTTTGCTTGAGCAAATGCGCTCATCACAGGCGGCGTGTCATGGGTTGGATCGGTGGTGAGCGAAACATAATGGAGCGTAACAGGTAAATCGTTGCGCAGTTTTCCAAGCGATTGCGTCATGTGCGGACACACAGTGGGGCAACGGGTGAAAATGATGTTAGCAAGCCACGGTTGTCCCTCCATGTCCGCCAACGTGATTTCAGCCCCATGATGGTTGGTGAGGCTGAAGGATTGCACGGTGCTGATGACAGGAAGGGGTTCGAACTCTTCGTCAACCGCGCCCACAAATAAGTTTGCCGCCAACAACGCCAGAATGAAGCCGAGCAGGCCCCACTTGATGATTTGCCTGGAAGATTGGCCAGCCATAGGCGCCGCGGAATAGGCCACTATTTGGCGGCCAGATCGTTGCCCCTCCGTTTTTCTCCTTGGGCTTTACTTTCTCTGGCAAGCCATTCACGGAAGGCCGATGGGCTGATCACCTTGAGGTAACCATTCATGTACCCATGACCATCCCCGCACAATTGCGCGCAGGTAATGAGGTAAACAAATTCGCTGTCTTCAGCCAGATTGGCACCAAGCAAATTGGGTTTCACCTCGAAGTGAATTGGCAACTGCAGGCCCGGGATCGCATCCTTGCATACGCGAAGCGGCAACACCTTGAATGAGTGAATGACATCCATTGAGGTAATTTTTAGTGCGACGGGTGTTCCCCAAGGGACCATGATGGCGTTGGCCTTGCTTTTGGCGCCGAGGACGGTGACATCATCATTGTCAGGATTGGCGAAATCCATGCCAAAAGGATTGTCGCTCTTGTGGGCGTGTTGAATGGATTGCGAAGAATAGATGCCGTCCGGCCCTGCGTAACGCGCGTTCCAGTCAAACTGCTTGGCGAGGATGTGAATTTCCAACGCCTTGCCTTCCTTGGCTTTGGCTTTGATCTCGGCGAGTTTCTGGTCATTCATCACCTCGCCCCAAAGTGGCACCGCGAAACAGGCAATCAATACCACTTCCGCTGCGATTACTCCGTACTCCGCCATGGTGGTCCACAGCTTGGAGCGCACCCCATGGTAGTCAGCCGTGGGGTGATTGGTTTTTCTGAATTTCACTAGGCAGGTAAAAAAATAAATCGTCCATCCCACAAAGAGCACGCCCATTAGCAGATGCACAAACACCACCATACGATCCACATTCTGGCCGTGTTCGGTAATGGGTGGCGGGGATTTGAACCAGTCCTCCATCACGGACTCTACTGTGCCGTCCAAATGCGTGAAGGTGTTGGGGGCACTCATGTTGGAGTTGACAATGAGCACGGCAACCACCACCCCCGCCAGGGCGCCGCAAATGAGACCGATGTACTTTTTGTTCATGTAAATTAACTGATGATTGTAGTATCCCGGTTTGCGGGTGAATCCAAACTCAGCGCTTCAATGCTCATTAAGGATGGATCACGCAAAAGGGCATCCCGGCTAGCAAGCCGCGCGCCTCGGCGCATGATAAAAATAAAGAATCCCGCTATGCCCCCCAGAAGGCTGCCCACCACAACGAGCAGGGTGAAAATTCCCGCATTCATGCCGTCGGCCATGGGCGCATCCGATTCGCCATAACAGGATGCACAGGCTGCGGCGTTTTGCTCGGCAAACAGGAGGCCCGCCAGGGCGAGGTAGCCGATGTCCTTCGTTTTTTTGAGCATATTGCGCCCGTAAAAGAACAGCCCGATGCCCATTGCCAAAAAGATGAGCCCCAGCAAAAGCGCTCCCACTTCGCCGGTGGCGCGATATTCAAGGATGCCCCAGCCGCCCACTCCCAATCCCAGCAGGATGGAGGCGATGACGAACACGAGATGAAAGGCCTTGAGGGACATGGTTTTAGTTGCCGGGGGGGTTGGCCGGAGCCGTTGGGATGGCCACATGGTTCCAGGTGTCTTCGGAGTGGCCGGGTTTTACAGAGTCAATCTCGCTTCCCACGGTCAACCACATCATGCCGATGAAAAAGATGATGGTGCAGATCAGGGTCCAGGAAATGGTTTTCAATTTTGCATCCCACCAAAGGTGCATGAAAATGGCGATCACCGCCGAAGCCTTGATGCAGGCCACGGACAGGGCAAAGACAATGGCGTGATCGAAGTCTTTGAACACGCCCATCAGGTCGGCAACAAACGTGATGATTGTGCCGAGGATGAGAATGCCGCCGACCGCCCAAATGAGTTTCTTGAAGCGTGTGCGGTAATATTCTTCGTTGTGCTGCTCGTCCGACATGGTGTTTACAAAAGATACAGGATGGGGAACAGGAAGATCCAGACCAGATCGACAAAGTGCCAAAACAGGCCCGTCACTTCAATTCGGTTGGTGAATTGCACCGGATTGGCCTCATAGACGCGCTTGCTGACGGGGAGCAGATGATACAACATCACAAGGATGCCGCCAAGCACATGCAAGGCGTGAAGGCCGGTTAGAGTGTAGTAGGTCGCAAAAAAAGTGCTGTGAAATGGCTCATAGCTGGAGAGGCGGGCAATGTCCTCGCGGGGAATCTCAATTTCCACATGGCCGGCATGATCGCCATGGCCTCCATCCGAGCCGGTGTGTCCGGCCTCTGCATATCGGATGTGGCCAGTTTGGGCTGTTTTTTCCTGTTGAATCTTCTTTGTCCATTTTTCCTCGAGTGCGATGACGATTTTATGGATGTCCTTGTCTCGAAACGTGTCCGAATAATCGCCCTCCCTGAATTTGATGAGGTTTCCATCGTCATCCTTTTCCATGTTTTTACGGTCATACCGCCACGCCACGGCATGACTCCAAAACGCCCGACCCCATGCCTGGCCGACATCGTGGCGGTGGTTTTCGGAATCGTAATAAGCCACGATATGCCCGTCCATCGGCATATCCTTCAGCTGCATTTTTTTATAGGTGCTTTGGGCAGGATCATGCCGGCGAGGATCAAACCGATGCTCCCAAACCTGTTTCTGCCTGGCCATAAAGTCACCATCGGGTAGCTTCGAGTAAGCCCGCTTGGCGGCTTCATTGCTGGCAAACGTGACATCGTAATGGGTGAACTTCGCCGGCCATTCGTAGCTCCATTTGACGACCAGAAAGGCTGCGGCAAAAACAATGGTAATCCATTGCCACTTGCGGAAGCCGGGATAATCATTGAGCTTGAGGCATACCCACGCCAGTACAATGGTGGCCGAGGAGGCGATCAAAATGAGTGTGTTAAACGCACCCACCCACTTGTCCATCAGGCCCATGCTCCATGTGCCCGGATCCGCGCCCACGCGCAACAACACATAAGCCGAAAACAAAGCCCCAAAAAGCATCACTTCCGATGCCAGGAACAGCCAGATGCCCGCCTTGCCGTTGTAAAGGCCGGTGTCCGGGCGAGGTTTGTCGTAATACGGGATCTCCATTGCGTTCAGTAATTTGGGTTAAGCATTCCGCTCTCGCAGGGTTTCGTTGCCCGATTTGTGCGGGTCATTCTGGGCCATGAAATCCTCGCCATTGTCCACGTCCGGATTGCTGTACTCGTATGGTCCGTGGTAGACTTTTGGTTGTTTCGGAAAATTTCCGTGTGGCGGCGGCGTGGGCGTTTGCCAGTCCAAAGTGGTGGCTTTCCATGGGTTGTCGCTGTCAACCGTTTCTCCGTTACGTATGCTCCAGAAAAAATTCACAATGAACACCACCTGCACCAGCGCCAACCCAAACGCTCCCAGCGTGATGGTTTGGTTCATGTTCATAACTGACTCTGTGAGAGCACCGGATGTGACGTCGGGATTGTTTAGCATCGAGTAAGTCGCTCCGCCATCACTCATGCGCCGGCTCATGCCTGCGAATCCCTGGATAAACATGGGCATGAAAATAATGTTCATGAAAATGAGCGAACCCCAAAAGTGCACCCTCCCCCAATATTCGCTCATGCGCCTGCCCGTCATTTTTGGGAACCAAAAATAGATGCCCGCGAACAGGCCAAAAATTGTGCCCGGCGCCACCACGTAATGGAAGTGGGCAATTACATAATACGAATCGTGCAGATGCAGGTCAGTAAAGTTAAAACCCAGCGGCAAACCCGTGAGGCCACCGATGCCAAACATCGGCAGAAACGCGAGTGCAAACATCGAGGGTGTGTTGAACCGGATCGAACCCTTCCATAAACTCATAAACAGACATGTCAAGAGGATCACCGATGGAATCGAGATGATCATCGTCGTGGTCTGGAAAAACGTTGCCACCTTGGCGCTCATGCCGGTGAGATACATGTGATGGGCCCACACGATAAAGGACAGGAAGCCCAACACCAAAAGCGCGCCCACCATCAATTTATAGCCCCACACCGGGCGGCGCGTGTTGTTGGATAGTATTTCCGTCACCATGCCAATGGCCGGCAGGATCAGCACATACACCTCCGGGTGCCCCAAAAACCAAAACAAATGCTGCCAGAGAAGCGGACTGCCTCCCCCGCTCACATTCATCGGCTCCGCGCTGGCGGCGAACACACCCGTGGGAAGGAAGAAACTCGTGTCGCATACCCGGTCCATCAGTTGCATAATGCCTGCCGCTTCCAGGGGTGGGAAGGCCAACAGCAGCAAAAACGCCGTTACAAACTGCGCCCACACAAAGAACGGCAAGCGAAACCACGTCATCCCCGGCGCGCGCAATTGAATGATGGTGGCAATAAAATTCACCGCGCCCAGCAGAGAGGAAGTAATGAGCAACACCATGCCGATGATCCAGTAACTCTGGCCGTCAGTGGGGATTATCGTGGCCAGGGGCGAATATGACGTCCACCCCGCCTGCGCAGCTCCGCCCGGGATAAAAAAGCTAACCGTCATCACCGTGCAACCCGCAAAGAACGCCCAGAAACTGGCCATGTTTACCCGCGGAAAACACATATCCGGCGCGCCAATTTGCAGCGGCACAACGTAGTTGCCAAATGCAGCGAAGCCCAAAGGCACAATTGCCAGAAACACCATGATCGTCCCGTGCATCGCGCCAAACTGATTGTAGCCATCCGACGACATCACACCGTCCTTAAAAATCGGTTCCCCGCCCATGTTGTGTGGATACACGTGTTCGAGCACCTGTCCCACCACCGGAATCGGCTCATGCGGCTTGGCCATCTGCCAGCGCATAGCCATGATCAACGTGAAGCCGACCAGCAAAAACACAAGCGCGGCAACACCGTACTGGATGCCGATCACCTTGTGGTCGGTCGAGAAAATGTACTTGGTGAAAAAACTCTGCTCGCCGTGGCCATGACCGTGGTCATCATGGTGCTCGTCGTGTTCCACCTCGGGTTGGGTTTTTGTTTCCATTATTTAAAGGCTAAAATTTATCATGCACCTCGGTCGCACACCATCAACCCAAGCAACAGCGGCAGATAAAGGAGCGAATAGTAAAACAAACGCTTGGCCGATTCCAATGTCATTTCGCGGGAAAATCGCAGGCTGAGCCATGCGAAGCCCAAGCTTAACGCCAGTGCCCCTCCGAGGTACATTGACCCTGAAATATGCAGGAAAAATGGCGCCAACGCCGCCGGCACAAGCGCCAAACAGCTGATCAACGCAAAGCGGCCGGTGTGTTCGCGCCCGTGCTGGCCTTCGGAAATCATTCGGAATCCCGCCCCCTCGTAGTCCTCACGGTACATCCACGCAATGGCCAGGAAATGCGGCAGTTGCCAGAAAAACAAAATCGCCACCAGAGACCATGCTTCCGGGGCGATGCCGGCGGCGTTTGCGCGGGCGGCAGTCCAGCCCATCAAGGGCGGCAGCGCGCCGGGCACTGCGCCAATCAGGGTATTCAGAGAAGTCACACGCTTGAGTGGCGTGTACACGGCGATGTAGGTTACCAATGTCACCGCGCCAATGACACTGGTTAGCAGATTCACCTGCGCCGCGAGATACAACAGGCCCAACACTCCCATTGCGCCACCCGCAAGCAACGCCGTTTCCGGCCGAATGCGCCCAGCCGGGATTGGCCGGTCGGCCGTGCGAGGCATTTTGGCATCAAAATCCTTTTCCAGATACTGGTTCAGGATCGCCGCCCCGCAAGCCACCAGCCCCGTGCCAACCAGCGCACGGAACAATAACGCCCAGTCCATCGTGGTTGAGGCGAGATAAAATCCCATCGTGGCGGTAACGAGCACCATCGCAGTGAGACGCAATTTTACCAGCTCGCTCCACACCGCCCACTGCTCGCGCAAGGCGTTGCGTTCCGTGCCGGCGATAGATTCATTGCTCTTCACTGGGCTACTGCCTCCATGTCTGTTTTTTCTTCAGGCGAGGATTCTCTTTCTCCAGTTGAAGATTTCGCTAGGCAAGCCGGCAGGAATTTTTGATTAGAAACAAATGTGCCCACCGCGCCCATAGCCAGCGTCAGTGCGCCACACACCACGTGCAGTGTTGCGATGTCCGCTGGCTTGTATTTCAGCACGGTCAGGATTCCGAGTGCCACCTGGATGAAAATGAATCCCATCCAAGCAAGGCTGATGCGGCTGAGGGTGTGGGTTGCGCCCAGTCGTTTTCGGGCAATCGAAAACGTGCCGATGACCAAGGCGAGAATGAAAATCGCCAGGATTCGATGAACCATTTGAAGGGTTAAATGAAACGGAAGGATGTCACGGCCGGTCATCAGGAAAACCTGATGGCCTTCATCATAGAGCTGCCGGTTGAGCGCAGCCCGATTGGCGTTGTATTGGGCAATGGACTCCGCATCGGTCGCGGGCCACCACTGGCCATGGGCCTTGGGGAAATCCCAGGCCGAAAGCCCGGCGTGTTGGTGCCGCATGGTGGCACCGAGCACAAGTTGCAGGAAAATCAAAATAGTGGCCATAACAAAGTGCATTCGCACCACACGTGGAGCGCGCTGCGCGTCCTCCTTCGCGGCGGGAGTACGCCTCCACCAACGGCTGGTCACCAGCGCTAGGCAAATCATCACCAACAGAAAAATCTGTGCAATCATGCCGTGGAAGATTCCAAAATTCTGGTTCATCTCAGTAACGCGCAAGCCACCCAGCACGCCCTGCCCCAGCACGAGGAAAAATGCGGCAATACCCAGGCGGCGCACCCAGCGGCGATCATCGCGGAGCCATAGCCACACGGCCAATATGGTGGTGAGTAATCCAACAAACGAAGCGGCCAGCCGGTGAGCGTGCTCTTCAAAAATCCCCGAAACGCCAACCCAAAGTTTGAACGGGACCAGAAACATATTATGACCCAGCGTTTGTGGCCAATCCGGCACAGCCATGCCCGCCTCTTTGCTTGTGACCACTGCGCCCAAGGCGATCAGAAACAACGTGCACACCGCAGTAAGCACTGCCAAGCGATGCAGCCAAGGATTGTGTTTTGCGGTTGCCATTTGTGCCAATTGGAAAGGAAACGCGCCGGAACATTGGTTGGAAACCCCGGAAACGCAGCTATCACTCCCTTCGGGCGGGAAATTAGCACCGGCTTGGGTGGCGCGCAAGTTCTTTGTGAATTATTTCACAAGGACACGTTTTGCAGTGAAAAGGGTGTATTTTAACTGATTTCAGCCATTAATTGAGCCATTGAAAGTGCTGTGTGTGCCGCTTCCGCGCCTCGATTGGTCTCAGTTTTGAGGCAGCGCGCTTTTGCTTGCGCTTTGTTTTCCAACAAAAGCACTTCGTGCACCATTGGGATTCCTGTTTCCACAGCCAGCGTTGCAAGCTGTTGAGTCACGGATTGGCTCACGTTTTCGGCATGTGTTGTTTGGCCACGTAAAATGACGCCCAAACAGATCACCGCTGCGGGGCGCTGGCGTTTGCGGCATGTCAAGGTGGCGGCGGCAACGGGGATTTCAAATGCGCCGGGTACACGAATCAATTCCACTTTGCCTTTCAATACTTCGAGTGCGCCCTCGATCATTCCCTCCACATACTCCGCGTTGTAAGTCGAGGCGACGATGGCAATACGGGCCGCTTGTTTTGCGGTGGATTTGCGCTGGGTGGGCTTGAGCATGGCTAAATTTTATGGCCCATTTTGTCGCGCTTGGTGGCGAGGTATGTCTTGTTGTGCTTGTTGGGCGGCACGCGGATGGAGAGTTGTTCCACGATGTCCAGCCCATACCCTTCGAGGCCCACGACTTTTTTGGGATTGTTGGTGAGCAACCGGATGTGCCGCACGCCGAGGTCCACCAATATCTGCGCGCCAAGGCCGTACTCTCGCAAATCCATCGCGTAACCGAGCCTTTGGTTGGCCTGCACGGTGTCGAGGCCTTTCTCCTGCAGTTTGTAAGCGTGCATTTTTGGCGCCAATCCGATACCGCGACCTTCCTGCCGCATATAGACAATCACGCCCGCACCGGCTTCGGCGACTTGTTGCATGGCGTGATCAAGCTGTGAGCCGCAATCGCAGCGCAAGCTGCCAAAGACATCCCCTGTGAGGCATTCGCTGTGTACGCGGACCATCACATTTTGCACAGACTCAACCTCGCCCAGCACCAGCGCCAGATGATGCTGCCCATCAAGGGCGCTGCGGTACAGGTGCAGTTTGAATTCTCCAAATTCGGTGGGCATCTCGACGACCTCCACTTTTTCAACCAACTTTTCCCGCTCGCGCCGATATTTGATGAGAGCCTCGATGCTGCAAATTTTCAGGCCATGTTTTTTGCCAAACCTCTTGAGCTGCGGCAGGCGCGCCATGGTTCCGTCGTCATTCATGATTTCGCAGATGACACCAATTGGACGGCGACCGGCGAGTTTGGCGAGGTCCACCGCCGCCTCGGTGTGTCCGGCGCGCTGCAACACGCCGCCGGGGCAGGCGCGGAGGGGGAAAACGTGGCCCGGTTGTGCGAGGGCCTCAGGCAAGGCGGTGGGATCAGCCATCACTTGGATTGTGCGTGCGCGGTCTTTTGCGCTGATGCCCGTGGTGATTGCATTGGCCGCATCGACACTCACCTGAAAATCCGTTCTGAAGGATTCCTTGTTTGTGGGCACCATGCGTTCGATGCCAAGCTGGCGCAGGCGGTCCCCGGTGGTGGGCACACAAATAAGGCCACGCCCGTGCTTGGCCATGAAATTGATGGACTTCGCAGTTGCGTTCTCGGCTGCCATGATGAGGTCGCCTTCATTCTCGCGATCTTCATCGTCCACCACGATTACCATCTTGCCGCGCTGGATATCGGAGATGACCGATTCGATGGGGTCAAAAGGCGATTTCGTTGCCCGTTTTGTTTTTGCGCTGTCTTTCCTAGAGGGCATATTAGTTCGATAAAATTGATTGAACCTCGGCCAAGGCTTTATCAAGATTGCCGGCATCATTTCCGCCGCCGCGTGCTTGACCGGGTTTGCCGCCGCCTTTGCCGCCTACAATTGGGGCGATGGATTGGATGATCTTGCCCGCCTGAATGTTGGCGGTAAAGGGATCGGAAACACTGGCGACGAGCACCACCTTACCGTTGCCGGTTGCGCCCAGCACAACGACGCCCTCGAACTGGCCCTTCAAGGCGTCTGCCACTGCCTGGGTGAAATTTCCATCGGCCTCGCCGAGATTGGCGGTGATGCATGGTACATCTCCAATCCGGGCAGCGTGCCCGACAAGACCCTTGGCTGTGTCGGCGGCGCGACTTTGCTGGATGGTTTTCATTTGCTTTTCAAGCTTCCGGGATTGTTCCAGAGCTTGTTCGAGTTTCTTCTCGATATCTTTCACAGGCGAATGCAAGGCCTCGGCCAGTGCAAGAATGCGCCCGGCATCCGCGCGCGCTTGCTCTGCTGCCACAAGCCCTGCCACTGCCTCAACGCGGCGCACGCCGGCGGCAATGGCCGATTCGCCTACGATGCGGAAGAGGCCGATTTCGCCCGTGGAACGAGTGTGGGTTCCCCCGCAAAGTTCCATGGAAAAACCATTGAGCGAATTACACTCACCGCCGATTTGCACCACGCGCACGGTGTCGCCATATTTATCGCCAAAGAACTGCAGAATATCATCGCGTTGGGTGACTTCTGTGTGCGGCATCTCAGTCCAGCTCACTTCTGAATTTTCAACAATTTGTTCGTTGACGAGTTGCTCGATGTCATCCACTTGGCTGGAGGTGAGCGCTTGACTGTTGAAATCAAAGGTCAACTTGTCCGCGCCGACGTATGACCCTTTTTGGGTCGCGTCCGGGCTGGTGATTTTGTGCAACGCCCAGTGGAAAAGATGGGTTACCGTATGATGGCGCTGGATGGCGGCGCGGCGCGCATCATTCACCTGAAGCTGAACAGCAGCCCCCTGCTCCGGCGCTCCCTCGCCATCCACGAAATGCAAAAAAGTGTCGCCGATCTTTTGGGTGCCATTGATGGGCCACGCCAGACCATCGGCGGTGATCGTGCCGGTGTCGCCGACTTGGCCGCCCATCTCGGCATAAAACGGAGTGCGATCGAATATGATGCTGATGCGCTCCTTGTCCTCCACCACTTCCAGCACGGTCGCATTTGTGGCAAGCTTTTCGAACCCAATAAATTCCGTGCAGGATTCCGAGGTAATGTGGCTTACGCTGATGGTTTGTTTTTTCTGGGCTGACCGGGCGCGGTGGCGTTGTTGTTCCATTAACTCATTGAACCCAGCTGTGTCCACAGTAAGCCCGGATTCACGGGCCATCAGCTCGGTGAGGTCCAGCGGAAATCCGTAGGTATCATACAGCTTGAAGGCAAATTCACCGGTGAGTTCTGTCTTTCCGTCGAGCGCGCTAACCGCATCACGAAACAATTCAATGCCTCGGTCGAGGGTTTTGTTGAAAGATTCCTCCTCGGTGCGAATGGTTTGCTGAATGATCTCGCGACGTTTTTGCAATTCGGGAAATACATCGCCCATTGAATCGACAACGACATCAGCGAGCTTGTGGAAAAATGGTTTTTGAAACCCGAGCGTGCGCCCGTAACGCACCGCGCGGCGGAGGATACGGCGCAGGACGTAGTTGCGATCGTTGTTGCCGGGAAGAATACCATCGGCAATGGAGAAAGCTAGAGTTCGGATGTGATCACCAATTACCCGAAAGGCGATATCGATTTTTTCCTGTTGCGATTGCACTTCGCCCGGAAGTGTTGCGGTGTATTTGTGGCCGCTGAGTGTTTCGATTTCAGCGAAGATGGGGCTGAAGACATCCGTATTGTAGTTGGAAACAGGCTTGGTGAAGTCGGTGAAATGATTCGTGGTTTGGATAATGGCGGCGACGCGCTCAAAGCCCATCCCAGTATCCACATGGCGTGCGGCAAGCGGGGCAAAGGTGCCGTCCGCATCGGCATTGTATTGGATGAAAACAAGGTTCCAAATTTCAATGCATTGGCCGTTGTCCGCGTTAACGAGGCCGCCTTTTGTGTCTCCAGCCGGAGTGAGGTCAATGTGCAATTCACTGCAGGGGCCGCATGGGCCGGTCTCACCCATCATCCAAAAGTTGTCTTTTTTATTGCCGTTGACGATGTGCACGGCGGGGTCGAGGCCGGCGGAGGTGAAAATTTCGACCCAATAATCATGCGCTTCCTGGTCAAATTCGCCCGGGTCGCCATCGGCAGGATGATAAACGGTGGCGTATAATCGCTCTTTGGGAAACCCCCAAACGCCGGACAGCAATTCCCATGACCATTGGATGGCTTCCTTTTTGAAATAGTCGCCAAAAGACCAATTGCCGAGCATCTCGAAAAATGTGTGGTGGTACGTGTCCATCCCCACATCCTCGAGGTCGTTGTGTTTGCCCCCGGCGCGAATGCATTTCTGGGTATCGGCGGCTCGCCCCGGAGTGTATGGACATTTTTGTTCGCCAAGAAAAATCGGCACAAAAGGATTCATGCCTGCATTGGTGAAAAGCAAATTCGGCGCGTCGGGCATTAGGCTGGCGGAGGGCACAAGGGTGTGTTGCTTGGCCTCAAAGAAATCCAAGAAATCCTGCCGGATTTGCCGGCCACTGAGTGGGGTGGGCTTGGTCATCTCTTCGCTGGGACGCGGTTGATGGTGTGGAACAGTTCCTGTTTTAATACTGTGCCGTCCGTGGCCTTGATGTTGTAGCGGATGCGCGATTGCATCACAGGCTTAAGCCCGGCAATCTCGATGAAAACGGTTTTCTTGTCGGCTGAAAGCTTGATGCTTTGAATCGCAATGGTGTCGCCGCCAAAGGCACCTTGTTTTTTGTCCCCAACCACTTTTGCGGGATCCTTGATGGAATACATCTTGGAACCATAATTTTGTGTCCATTGATAATTCCATTGGTCGAGCGCCCAGTTTTGGTCATCCACTGCGCTGACTGCATCAAGCGGGTTGGTAAAAGTCACGGCTAGCCCGTTGTGTTCCACCTTGATCGCTGTGGGCATGTGCACAGGTTTGCCTGTGTAGCGTACGCGGTGGAAGGCGCCAAAACGCGCGCCATTGCTTTGCCAAACGCGCAAACCCGCCACATAAAGCTGGCCGTCGCGTTCATTAAATCGGCCGCGCATCATGCCCGAATCAAATCGCAATGGAAACTGCACCGCCCCGCCCTGCCATTGGCCGTTGATTTCCTCCTTCATCAGCTTGAATAAGCAGCTCTTTCCATATGAGAGATGCAGCAGGTCCCCCTTGAATGGCCCCCATTTGTCGCTGGTGACCCAAACCTGTCCGCCGCTGGAATTATCCACCTGATGGGGCAGCCATAGCAGGGGTTTGTCATAATCATTGGGAAGTTTTTTGCGATGCGCGGTGAATACGTGCCCATAAAACCCGCCGGGCTTCACAAGATTCACCCGGGACGCTGGCACCCAATTGCCTTCGTTATCAGCTGTGGTAAGTTCGCCCTTGGGCCCCACGCTCATGCCGTTTGGGGCGCGGTGTCCGGTGGCGACGGTTTCAAGCTTGCTGCCATCTTTGCTGACTTTCACAAGGCAACCATGATGCGGCACAGTGGCCTGGTTGAGATTGCCGCCCTTTGTGAAATAAAAATTCCCTGCCGGGTCGGCGCTGAGGTTCAGGCAATATTCGTGGTAATGATTGCTGATTGAAATGTCATTGTTAAAGTTCTCGTAAAAATCCGCTTCGCCATTCTGGTTGATATCATGAAAGCGGGTGATTTGATCGCGCCCCAGTACATAAATCTGCTCATCCACAATCTTGAGGCCGAGCGGCTGAAATAGGCCTGTGGCATAACGGCGCCATTTCAATTCCTTGAGGCCCTCATCAATGCCGCTGACAATCCACACATCGCCTGTCACCGAGCACATCGCCGCTGTGGTGCCGTCTTTGAAGAAATCAAACCCACTGCACCGGATCCAGGATTTCCAAGGATTATTTTCCGGCACCGTGATGGTGTCCACAACGTATGCGCCCGGTGCCAATCCTAATCGCCCACGGGTGGTGACTGGTTTGCCCCACTTTGGTTTCCCGCCTTTTGCAAGTTCACTTAAGGAGGTCGCGTTAATGTTGTTTTCGGAAAATTGAATCAACTTGTTTACGCCAGCCTTTGGGCCGTTCCAAATGCCAATGTGAAAATGGCTCGTGGGCAAAAGCGACTTGATCTCGGCAATGATGCGGTCTCCTTGGATTTTCAATTCTGCCCCTGTGCCGATGATGGCTGCACCGGTCACAAACCCATCCTTTTCTAGCATGGCCATGTTGCCGTCAATTTTCCCGGTGGCACCGTTTACTTCACAAAGCATCAGGCTCATTGGGCTTTTGCCAGGGCTGCGGGTAATCTCAAATTGTCGTGTAAAAATTCCATCCGCAAATCCCGGGCATTCAAGCACGCTTGAAGCTCCCACGCTGTATGAAAGAATTACCTGATCGCCATGTGTATAATGCCCGCGCCATTTCGCCCATTGGCGCGGCAAGGGGCCCATTGAATACACGTCTTTACCATTGCGCTTGGGCGGGTTGGGCTCCTTCCATTCACCCTTGGGGCCGGCCCAGCCGGGGATCATCGGGGTGTGGAAAGCCAGTTTGCCAACAATCTTGGGCACGCCCTCAAGGCCATCGCGGGCGGCGGGGAGTTTGAGGAAACCACCCTTCCAACCTGCGGCCATACGCAGGCGCTCGGTGTCGAAGCAAACCGAGGCATGCGGCCCAAGCTTAATATTGAGTCCCTTGAGGGCTGGACGCCAAAGTTTGCCGTTACGTTGGGTTTCCACGCCGTAGGCTTGAAAGGGGCCGATGTCCATTTCATCCCATTTCGTTCGGAGCGAGGGAGGCTTTTTCTGGGCAGAAGAATCCGTGGGTAAGGCAAGAACCCACGCAGCCACCAGTAAAAAGCTTAAAAATCGCATCGGCGTTCCATGCCAAATTCACGGGCAAATTGCGATAAAATAGTGCTGTCTTGCCTGTTGCCCCACCCTTCGCTACAACTGGCCGCCCTTGAGCAAACAGTTTTACATCACCACGGCCATTGATTACGTGAATGGCCAGCCGCATCTTGGGCATGCGTATGAGAAGATCATTGCCGATGTCATCGTCCGCTCGCGCCGGTGCTTGGGAGAGGATGCCTTTTACCTCACCGGCCTTGATGAACACGGGCAAAAAGTGCAACAAGCAGCCGATGCCGCTGGCCAGAATGCGCAGGCATACTGCGATGCACTGGCCGCCGATTGGCAGGCCTTTGTCAATCAACTGGGCATTTCCAATGACGATTTTATACGCACCACTGATCCCCGCCACCAGGCCGTAGTATGCGAAATCCTGCAGCAGCTTTATGACGCAGATGAGTTTTACGAGGATGAATACGCCGGCTTTTATTCCGCCAAACAGGAAAGTTTTCTCACCGACAAAGACCGCGACGCCGATGGCAATTTTGATCCGCTCTACGGTGAAGTGCAGGAACTGCGGGAAAAAAATTATTACTTCAAGCTCGGCCGCCATCAGCAATGGCTCATCGACCACATCGAGGCCAACCCCGAATTCGTCTCGCCTGATTATCGCCGCAACGAAGTGCTCGGATTTCTCAAAAACGAAACTCTCGAAGACCTCTGCATCAGCCGCCCCAAGGAACGCCTCACGTGGGGCATCCCCCTGCCCTTCGATCCGGGCTACGTCACTTACGTGTGGTTCGATGCCCTCACCAATTACCTCAGCATCCCCCGCGCGCGCGGCGAGGAAGCCCAGCTTTGGCCCACCGACATCCACGTCATCGGCAAAGACATCCTCAAATTCCACGCCGTCTACTGGCCCATCATGCTCAAAGCCGCTGGACTCGCATTACCGAAACAAGTGCTCGTTCATGGTTGGTGGCAAAAGGATAACCAGAAAATGAGCAAAAGCATCGGCAACGTCGTCGACCCCGTCGCCGTCATCGACGATTGGGGATTGGACGCCTTCCGCTACTACGTCGTGCGCGAACTCGCCATTGGCCCCGATGGCAATTGGACCGACGAAAGCTTCGCCAGCCGCTACCACGCCGAGCTGGCCAACGGCCTCGGCAACCTCGTCAACCGCTCCCTTTCCATGCTCACCCGCTACCGCGAAGGCATCGTGCCACCGCAACACGATGAGCTCGCCGCCGAGGCCACCGCCGCTCGTGATCAGTTGGTGGGCCAACTCAAGTCCAACGAATTGCAGGCGGGGTTAATGACCATCTGGAGTTTCATCGCACGAATGAACCAATACGTCGATGAAACCGCCCCCTTCAAGTTGGCCAAAGACCCTGAACAGACCGAACGCTTGGGTGAGGTGCTGTACAATCTAGTCGAGGGCTGCCGTTTGCTGGCTGTTTGGTTGCAACCGTATCTTCCCACGACCAGCCACCGAATTACGGAGCAACTGGGTCTTCCGTCAAATTTGGCAAACATTGCCAAGGAGGATTGGGGCGGGCTAAACGCAGCTCACAAGATAAACGCGCCCGAGGCACTTTTCCCACGGCGGGATAAGTAGTCTGCCTGGGCTTTATTGGGACTTAACGGGAAATCAGAGGAGAGGGGCAACTTCTGCGGCATGAAGTTTTCTATCATTTTCATCGCGCTACTGTTCTCCACCAAACCCAGCAGCGATACGTTTCGTTATTGACACCCCACAAGTCACGGTTTCAGACTATCCCCATGCGTACAATCACTATTCTCCTAGCTCTTACTTTCTTCTCCTCTCCAGCCTTTGCAGATGAAAAATCTGGAAACAAACTTACGGTTAAAATTAACCATAAATTCAAGGATACTGAATCGGGAGTGAGTTATGAGTTTCAGTTCAAGTATGATACTGACGAATGGTTGCATATTACAAACGACCCAGAAGGTTACGACGGGATTTATTTAAGAAGAAACGAGGTTGGTAAGTTTAAAGCCATAGTTGAAAAAATGCTCAAATTTGGTGATGCCGTTTATAAAAATCAAATTACAGGGGTAGAAAAAACATTCAAAGGAGAGAAGGCGATATTGCCTCGGAGAATAAGTGACAATACAGTAATTAGCATTGATGAAGATGTTAAAACTCCTTTTAATAAATCCGTAGTAAGAGTGTATTGGGGTGGGTGTAGAGAACTTTGGGGCCTGCGAGAACTGGAGGAAATTGCTAAAATCTTTGATGAGAAACAAAAAGATGTTTTCAAGAAGTACGACTTACTCAAGGCTCTGAACGACTAGGTATGTCTATTTCGCATCCCAAGTGTCATCAATAAGCTCGCGCAACTGAGCCACTTTCTTGGCATTTGCCTTGGCTAGATTCTTTGTTTCAAAGGGATCCTTAGCTAAGTGGTATAGCTCAATTTCCCCAGTTCCACGAGCTCCCTTGGCAGCCCGGGTCGTAACATTTTCCTTGTGTGGCAAAATCAGTTTCCAGCCATCCTGAATTCCCCAACGGAAAGTCAGGTTCTTGGCCGGGTTATGGGTATCCACCGCGTTATGCAGGAAAATCTCACCATATAAAAATTTTCGCGCATTCACCGCATCAGCATCCAGTAAATCCAGCCCGCGCATATCCTTAGTTGGTTTTAAGCCAACTGCCTTCAGAACGGTTGGGACCATATCGATACTGGAAACAGGGGTGGTGGATCTCGCCGGTTTCACCTTGCCCGGCCAACGAACCATGATCGGCGTGCGGGTGCCACCGTCGTACTGGCTGCGTTTGCTCTTGAGGTCATAACCACGCCCCTTGGGATTCTGAATCCAGCCGTTGTCGGTGACGTAGATAATAATCGTATCCTTGGTCAGGCCCTTCTTGTCAATGTGTCCGACAAGTTCACCCACGGTTTCATCGAACCATTCCACCATCGCGTAGTAACGCGCCAAATGGGGTGAATCCACCTTGGCCATATATTTGTCAAAGAGCCGCTTGGGCGGCGTGTGAGGTGTGTGCGGCAGGAAAGGCGCGTACCAGATGAAGAATGGTTTATCCCCTGCTTCCTCAATGAAATCGTAAATAGGCTTGAGCCCGTCGCGGCCAATGCGCAGGCCGACGTCGCCGTGACGGCCGCCGCGCTTGGGATCACCGTGGGTCATGCCGTGGGTAAACCCGCCACGCTTGAAATTACCCTGCCACCATTTGCCGCTTTGATGGCTGACATACCCCTTCTCTTTCAGGATTCGCGGCAACGAGGGAACCTTATCAATTAGCGAAACCTGTTCCTGAAACCTCTTGGCATATTCCGGTGATCGTTTGCCTTGCGGTGGAATGGGAGGTTCATTACCGGTGATCTTGCTTTGATGCGGATAGAGCCCGGTGATCATCGTGGCCAGCGAGGGGCAGCACAAGCTGCTGGGCACATAGCCATGTGTATAGGTGAGGCTCTGCGCTGCGAGGCGGTCGATGTTCGGCGTCTCGATTTGTTTGTGGCCCATAAAGCTGTAATCCGTCCACGTTTGGTCATCGGAAATGATGAAGACGATGTTGGGTGGCTTGGCGGCGGCAAGAAACGGGGCAAGCACAGCAAGCAAAAAAAGTACACGTTGCATGGGCCAAGAGTGCAACAAGTTTTGCCGCGCGACAAGCATCGTGACTTGAAAAAAATTTGGACTTGGGCTAGGTTGACTTCAGCCCACCCGGGCCGCGCAACGTTTATCGCCCCGGAAGGTAATCAAAATGAAATGGGGCCTTGGCT
>CAZJRV010000006.1:0-29280 GCA_964548235.1 uncultured Verrucomicrobiota bacterium | reverse complement strand
GAGAAAATGGAAGGAAAAACGAAGAAAAGAGATAACACTGTGGAAAAAAGAGAACGATTTACTAAAATGGCTAATATATTTAATGACATTGTGGGGACCGTTGGCCGCACGCCGCTGGTGAGGCTCAACAGGGTCACCGAGGGGGTCGACGCCACTGTGCTGCTCAAGTGCGAATTCTTCAACCCGCTCTCCAGCGTGAAGGATCGCATCGGCATGTCGATGATCGAAGCCGCCGAAGCCGATGGCACCCTCACAAAAGACACCGTCATCATCGAACCCACCAGCGGCAACACCGGAATCGCCCTCGCCTTTGTGGCTGCTGCCAAGGGATACACACTCATCCTGACGATGCCCGAGAGCATGTCGCTCGAACGCCGGACACTGCTGGCAATGTTGGGGGCAGATTTGGTTCTTACACCGGCCGCCAAAGGCATGAAGGGGGCGATTGCCATGGCTGAAAAACTCGCAGCCGAAACACCCAACGCATGGATCCCACAACAATTTGAAAACCCGGCCAACCCGGCCATACATCGCAAAACCACTGCGGAAGAAATCTGGGAAGACACTGATGGCGCGGTGGATTTTGTTGTCGCCGGTGTAGGCACTGGCGGCACTTTGACTGGTTGCTACGAAATCATCCACCCACGCAAAGACACATTTCAGGGGATCGCAGTCGAGCCGGCTGATTCGCCCGTGATTTCACAAACTATTGCAGGTGAAGAACTTACCCCGGGTCCACACAAAATTCAGGGCACCGGCGCGGGATTTGTGCCGGGCAATCTCCACATGAAAACGGAGGATGGCACCGATCAAATTACCGAGTGCATCAAGGTAAGCAACGATGATTCCTTCGCTATGGCCCGTGAGCTGGCAAAAACCGAAGGGATCCTGTGTGGCATCTCCACCGGTGCAAACGTCGTGGCCGCATTGGAGCTGGCCCGTCGTCCGGAAAACGTGGGCAAGACGATTGTGACCATTGCCCCTTCGACGGGGGAACGGTATTTAAGCACACCGCTGGCGGAGGAAGCCCGCATGGCCGCCACGGAACTGCCGGTGCAGGATCCCTCGGCATAAAAATTTTCTGAAAAAAAGATTGCCACCGGCGCTGGTTTGCCCCTAAATGCGCGCGGCTAACGCCCCCATCCCGGATTCAGTTCGCGAAGGGTATCCCCGTTCGATTGTCTCGATGCAGGCCAACCTGTTTCGTTTCGTTTGCACATATTTGCGTACACCAATTTTTATCATGGGAAAAAACAATAAGACCGAATGGCCCGAGGAAGGTGAGGGCTATCTCGAAATCTCCGACAAGGGGTTTGGCTTTCTGCGTTCACCGGGCAACCGATTCCAGTCCAAGCCCAGCGACATCTTTGTGACGCCCGACACCATTCGGCGCCATTACCTTCGGGAAGGTTGTTTCATCAAAGGCCGCCTTGTGCCGCCGCACAAGGGACACAGCCCACAGTTAAAGGAAATCTTTTCCGTGAACGAAATGCCGTTCAAGGAATATACCGAATGCTCGCGATTCGAAAATCTCACCACCATTGATCCAATCGATAAATTCAACCTCGAAACTGAGCCTGACAGCATCGAGACGCGCATCATTGACCTTGTCACCCCCATCGGGAAGGGCACGCGCGGCATGATTGTTTCCCCCCCGCGCACAGGCAAGACCACGATTCTTAAGCAGATTTGTAATGCCGTCACCACCAACCATCCCGAGGTGAAAACAATCGTGATGCTCATCGACGAGCGGCCCGAGGAAGTCACCGATTTTGAACGCTCCGTTAATGCCGAGGTGGTAGCTTCCTCCAACGACATGGACCTCGAAACCCATGTCCGTCTTTCGCGCTTTATGGTCGAGCGCTGCCGCCGAATGGTTGAGTGTGGGCAGGATGTTTTTGTGTTGATGGATTCCATCACCCGCATTGCCCGCGCCTACAACAACGTCAACACCGGCAGCGGTCGCACAATGTCGGGCGGGGTGGATGCGCGAGCACTGGAGATTCCCCGCCGAATGTTTGCGGCAGCGCGCAATATTGAGGATGGCGGCTCGCTCACGATCATCGCCACCGCACTGGTGGATACCGGCAGCCGCATGGATGAATTGATCTTCCAGGAATTCAAGGGCACCGGAAACATGGAGCTGATCCTCGATCGCAAGCTTGCCGAGCGGAGGCTTTATCCGGCGATTGACATTCCCAAGAGCGGCACACGCAAAGAAGAGAAACTCTTCCCTGAGGAACACCTCGATGCCATCCACAAACTTCGCAGAACCATGGTGGATCTCGATCCCATTCAGGCCATGGAAACACTCATTGGCGCGTTGAAAAAACACCCCACAAACGCGGAATTGCTATCCAAGCTTAAAACGTAGAAAATTACGCATGGCACGCACTCAGGGAGGCAACCCCAAGCGCGGCCGCCCGGCCGAACTGCATTCACGTCCGCCGCTGGAGCGGATGATGCAAATTCACGACATGATCCAACGGGGCAACTACCCCAATGCCACCACGCTTGCAGACAAGCTGGAGGTGACCCCCAAGACCATTCATCGCGATATCCGCTTCATGCGCGATCGTTTTCAATTGCCTCTGGAGTATGATGCCTCCCGCAACGGTTACGAGTACACCCGGGCGGTTGAATCCTTTCCGTTGCTCAACATTGATGAAGGTGAGTTGTTCGCGCTGCTCATTGCCGAAAAAGTGTTGCAGCAATATCGCGGGACCGCCTTTGAAAAGCAGTTAAGCGACTCCTTTCGTAAAATCACCGACTCCTTGCCGGACACAGTCTCCATGCGGCTCGGCGACTGGGACGATGCTTTGGAGATCCGTACCCTTGGTGAGGTGAACGTGGATGAGAAAATTTTTGACCTGTTGTTCAAATCTGTTACCAAAGGCTACCAGCTTGAAATCACCTACACACGGCCCAACGGCAAACCCGAGCAGCGAATCATCGACCCCTACCAGATTGCCAACATTAACAATGACTGGTACCTGTATGCCTTCGACCAAAACCGGAAGGACATCCGCTGCTTCGCGCCGCAACGGATGCAGTCGGCAAAAATCACCGGGGAAAAATTCAAAAGGCCCGTTTCTTTCTCGCTCAACGATCATCTTTCCGGTGCCTTTGGCCCCTTTGCTGGGGACGAGTCCTACAACATTCGAATCCGATTCACCAAACTTGCGGCACCTTTCATCCGTGAAAAAACCTGGCATCCCACCCAGCAGATCAAGGAACTAAAGGGCGGTTCAGTGGAGATCACACTCAAGCTTTCGCACCTAACCGACATCCGCCGCTGGATTCTGGGTTGGGGCGGCGAAGCCAAAGTACTTGCTCCGCCCGAATTGGTTATAGCGGTTCAAGCGGAAGCTCGGGCCATCCTTGCAGATTAACCATTTTTCGCTCGCCAACCGCTCAAAATCCGCTAAAATCTTCGGTGTCTGGATTGCGCGGAAAAACCACCCATGGGGGTGATCGTGAATAACTTACACATTATCTTGTGTGTTTTTCGTTGCCAGTGTTCCGCTCAAAAAGGCACAAGGAGGTCCACATGTATTTGAAGAGCCTAAAAGCGATCGGCTTCAAAAGCTTCGCTGACCGAACGACTCTAAATTTTGAGCCTGGCATTACAGCCGTTGTCGGCCCGAATGGTTGCGGCAAATCCAATATTTCCGACGCTATCCGCTGGGTGCTTGGCGAGCAGTCGGCCAAGGCGCTGCGAGGCGGCGAAATGGCGGATGTCATTTTTAGCGGCACAGACGGCACCCGCGGTCGCAAAGCAACCGGCATGGCGGAAGTCTCCCTCACCATTGGCGATGTAGACGAGGCCAACCTCAGCGCGGCCGGGGTGGGATTGGAGTTCAATGAAGTCACCGTCACCCGCCGCGTTTTCCGGGATGGCGGCAGCGAGTATTTCCTCAACGGCACCGGCTGTCGCCTGCGCGATGTCCAGCAACTTTTTATGGGCACCGGCGTGGGTCGGAACAGCTACAGCATCATGGCTCAGGACCAGATTACGGACATCATCAAGAGCCGGCCACTCGAACGGCGGGCCGTGATTGAGGAAGCCGCTGGCATCACCAAATTTAAGCAGCAGAAAAAAGAGGCACTTCGCAAGCTCGATTACACGGAGCAAAATTTATTGCGCTTGGAGGATACGATCCGGGAAGTAAAACGGCAGATTGGCTCGTTGCAACGACAGGCAGGCAAAGCCCGGCGTTTCCAGAAAATCATGGATGAGCTGAAGCACCTCGAGACGCAGCTCGCCCGGCATGAATTTGACGTAATCGATCTGAATCTGAAAGGGTTTGCGGAAGAGTCCACTCAAATCCGCGATAATCTCGAAAAACATTCCAGCAGCATTATTGAAGAAGAAGCGGCATTGAAACGCTTGCGGGATTTGTTGGCCGAATTGGATCAACAGGTGAACGCCGCACAAGCAAAAGGCTTGGAGCTCAAGTCCGAAGCGGATCGACATGAAAACCGCATTCAATTCAATGAGCAACGGATGGAGGAACTGGTCGCCCAACACGCCGGTGCCGAAACGGATATTGCGGGTGCGCAGGATCGCCGTAAACAGGTGGACGCCGAATTGGAAGGTATTAATCAACAACTGGGCGATTCCGGCCACACGCTCGAGCGCGCTACGCAACACGTGAATGAAAAGCGCGGAGGGCTGGATGCAATTGATCAAGCCATTCGTTCCCGTCAAGCCGACCAACAACAGGCGCAGGCGGAATCCGGCGAACAGGATAACCGCCTCACCCACACCCGGAACGAATTGACCGGACTGGAGCTGCAAAAACAAGGCAACGCAGTTCGCTTGGAAAAACTTTCAGCCGAAAAAATCCAACTCGAAGAAGAGCGCGGCAAGCTTGAGGAAAGTTTGTCTTCATTCGAAAAACAGGTGGCGGGAGATTCGCTTCACGTGCAATCCCATCGTGGGACGGTTGAAGAAAGACAGGAGCGGTTGGTGCAGCTCACCACTGAATTAAATGTTACCGACGATGCCCTCGATGAAAAACTGCAGGCGCAGGCCGAGGCAAAGGCCCGACGCGACGTGCTCCGCCAGCTGATCGATAACAAGGAAGGTTTTGGCGCAGGTGCGCAGGCGGTGTTGACTCACTTTGATTCTGCGATCGGATCGTTGGCCGATCAGATCCGTGTGCCGGATGAGCACGTGCGCGCTGTGGAAGCGGCATTGGGTGCAAACCTTCAACTTGTTTTGACGGATCAATCTACTCATGCGAATGACATGCTGGGCCATTTGGTGAGCGGAGAGCAGGGGCGCGCGAGCATTGTGGCGCTGGAACTTCTCCGTGAACGGGGCGGGGCAATTCCGGCGAGTGACCTGCCTACAGAAGGTATTCCGGCTATTCGCGTTGTGGATTCGGATGAGCAGAATCAGCCTCTGCTTCAAACACTGCTTGGCCGGACGGTCATTGTCGATACCCTTGAAACGGCCACCCGTTTATGGCGAGCAAATCCCGGGCGGTTTGATTTCGTAACGCGCCAGGGCGAATCCCTCAGTCAGCATGGCATTTTTACCGGAGGCCGCGGACATGGCATTAAGCAGGATCACACTTCGGTGCTGGCGCGGCGCAATCAAGTGGATGAATTGGATGAACAACTTGAATCGCTGGCATCCACAATCGATGACGCAAGCCGCGAAAAGGGTGCATTGCTCGCCGAGCAAACAGAGCTGCAAGCGAGCCTTCAGAATGCGCGGGATGAGTTAAGTGACCGCGAAGTGGCTGTGGCCACCTCGAAAGGGGAATTCAACGCGCTGCGAAATTCGCAAAAGGTCATCCACCAAAAAATCGATACAGTTGTTTTCGAGGTGCGCAATTTGGCGGAGCAGGAGGAATCAGCCCGTGGTAAAACTCAGGAATTGTCCGCTCTCATTCGCGAAATGGAAGAGCGCGCCCGTGGTTTTCAGGCCGCGCTGGATGCGCACGCACAATTTATTCAGGAACAACGCGAGCGACGCGAGACTGCAATTGAAGAATTGACCGAGGCCAAAGTGGCCCTCTCCAAGGCCGAGGAGCGCGAAAGCTCGCTGCTGGAGCGAAAGACTCCCATGGAGCAGCGCTTGGAGGAACTGCATCGCACGCTTGAGCGCGCCCAACAAACCCTGACTGAAAGCGCGGAACGCAAAGTCCAGTTTGAAGCACAGAACGTGGAATCCCGCCGCGAACTTGATCGCCTTCGAGTGGAGCGCGAAGCGGCAGGCGAAAATTCTACTGAACTCACGCAGCAACGCAATCAACAAGCTGCCGGCGCGGAGAGGCGTGAAATGGAACTTTCGGAAATGCGCCATGTGCTGACAGAGTTGCAGGAACGGAAGGGTGAAATTGAAGTTGAACTGGCACAGAAACGGATGGCACAAGATCAGCTGGTGGAACGGATTCGAGAAAAGTATTCCGTGGAACTCAGCGAAGTGCAGGGCGATTGCATAACGATCAACATCACCGACAACGGCCAAACCACAACGGAAACCGTCACCGCCGAGGAGATGGCCGGCGATGCCCAGCCGACGGATTGGGATGCAGTTGGGGAACAGGTTTCTGCATTGCAGGACAAAATCGAAAGCATGGGCCCGGTGAATCTGGTGGCGATCGATGAGTATGAGGAAATCGAAGAGCGCCATAATTTTCTGAACACACAGCACGATGATTTAGTGAATGCGAAAGCGGAGCTACAGGAGGTGATTGCCCGCATTGACAAACAATCCAGGGAGATGTTCACGGAGACGTTTGAAAAAGTCCGCGAGAATTTTCAAAAGATGTTCCCGGATCTATTCGGTGGCGGCAAAGCCAACCTCGTGCTCACCGAGGAAGCTGATGTGCTGGAAGCCGGCGTGGAAATTGTCGCCTCGCCTCCGGGCAAACAACTGCGAAGCATCAGCCTGCTTTCCGGCGGCGAACGAACAATGACAGCCGTTGCCCTGTTATTTGCGCTCTATCAGGTGAAGCCCAGCCCGTTTTGTGTATTGGATGAGCTGGATGCACCGTTGGATGATGCAAACATCGATCGCTACATCAAGAAACTTAAGGAGTTTCTTGTGCACTCGCAATTCATCGTGATTTCACACAGCAAGCGCACGATCGCTGCGGCAGATGTGTTGTACGGGGTGACCATGCAGGAACGCGGGGTGAGTAAAATCGTTAGCGTAAAATTTCATTCCGACCGTAACGACGCCAAGCCATCCTCTGATCGGAGTGAAACTGCAAATCTGTCTGAAACCAATTCGCGATCCGGCGAGGATGAAGAAGTTTTCCTTGCGAAGTAACCGCACTTAATTGTCCTTCAAAAACCTTCCCTTGCAAACCGCGTGGCGGATGCGTAGCGTTTCCGCCCCATGTCACAGGAAATTGAACAGGTAGCCATCATTGGCTCAGGCTGCGCGGGTCTTACTGCCGCGTTGTACTCGGCCCGCGCCCAGCTCGCACCCACCGTGCTCACCGGTGCAATGCCCGGCGGCTTGCTTACCACCACCAGCATCGTAGAAAATTACCCGGGCTTTCCCGAGGGTATCGATGGCACGGAATTGATGATCAATATGCAGCAACAGGCGGAGCGGTTTGGAGCCAAAGTGAAATTTGGCAGCACGGTTGAGGCGGTTGACCTGAATGAGCGGCCATTCCACCTCATTGTGGATGGCGAGCCGATGAAAACGCAAACGCTCATTATTGCCAGCGGGGCAGGGCACCGCCATCTCGGTTTGGAAAGCGAAGCGCGGCTGGACAAGAAAGGAGTCACCTATTGCGCCACGTGTGACGGGGCATTGCCGATGTTCCGCGATCAACCGCTTGTCGTTGTAGGCGGTGGCGATTCAGCCTGCGAAGAGGCTACGTTTCTCACTCGGTTTGCCAGCAAGGTTTATCTGGTGCATCGGCGCGATGAATTGCGCGCATCAAAAATCATGGCCCAACGCACGCTCGAGAATAAAAAAATCGAGATGGTGTGGGATTCAGTAGTGGAAGAAATTTTAGGCGAAGACAAAGTAAACGGCGTACACCTGCGAAACAACAAAACCGATGCGAAACAAACCGTGGAATGCGCGGGCGTGTTCGTCGCGATTGGCCATGTGCCCAATACGCAAATTTTTAAAGGCCAATTAGAAATGGACGATGCGGGATATATCACGCGAAATGAAGGCGCGCAAACCAGCGTGCCTGGTGTGCTTGTTGCCGGCGATTGCTCGGATAAAGTTTACCGACAAGCCGTTACTGCTGCGGGTATGGGTTGCGCTGCTGCGATTGAGGCGGAACGCCTGCTCGCCAGCGAAACCCAATAAACATCGCAATCACAGCTGTTTTGACTTATAAAAATCCCTCCATGAAAGCACGCACGGCGCAGGTAAATCGCGCCACGGGCGAAACCCGGATTCAGCTGAAATTGAAAATCGATGGCCGCGGCAAGGCATCGGTGGACACCGGCAATGCTTTTTTTGACCACATGCTCACGCTTTTTGCGAAGCACTCGGTGTGTGACCTCGTGCTGAAATGCAAAGGCGATCTGGAGGTGGACGCCCATCACACGGTGGAAGATTGCGGCATCGCGCTTGGCCAAGCCTACTGCGCGGCCTTGGGCGAAAAGCGTGGGTTGCGGCGGTACGGCACAGGATTTGATCCGCGCAATCCTCTTTGGGGCGATGCGCACGTGCCGATGGATGAAACGCTGGCGCGTTGTGTTGTCGATTTCAGCGGCAGACCCTGTTTAGTTTGGAAGGGAATGGACAAGTTGGGCTTTCGGATTTTGAAAAATGAAAAGACGCAAGACGATGCGTGCGCGTTTCGCTTTGGCTTGGCGCGTGAATTTTTCCAGGGCTTCACCAATGAGGCGCGATGCAATTTGCATCTCGAGTTGCTGTACGGGCAGGAGCCTCATCACGTGGTGGAGGCGTTGTTCAAGGCATTTGCCAAGGCAGTGGATTTTGCCTGTCAAAGGGATTCGCGCATTGGCAAGGCCGTGCCGAGCACGAAAGGGCGCTTGAAGGGCTGAACCGATGCCAAAGAGGCTGGACATCCCCAATGCGGACGACGAGGCATTGGTGCGTGCCGCACAAAGGGGGGCGATGCCGCCTTATGAAGAATTGGTCCACCGCCATCGCGACAAGATTTATGCGCGCGCATTCAGTATGTTGCGGAATGAGGACGAGGCGTTGGATCTCTCGCAGGAAGCGTGGGTGAAGGGTTGGCAGCGACTGAAGCAGTTCAAGCACAACGCTAGTTTCACCACATGGATGACGCGGATTTGCATTAACCTGTGTCTGGATTTCCTGCGGAAACGAAAGCGGAAACAAACCGATTCACTCGATCAAATGGAAGAGGAATCCGGCGGTGTGGAGCGGCGTATGCCGGTGGAGGAATATAATCCGACGGAAAACGTGGAGCGCGAGGAATTGCGCGCACAGATCGATGAGGGCCTTGCGAAACTCACCTACGAGCACCGGACAGTCGTGATTTTACATGAATTCGAGCGACTGGAGTACAAGGAAATCGCCAAGGCAATGCATTGTTCAATTGGCACGGTGATGAGCCGCTTATTTTATGCCAGAAGAAGATTGGCAAGTTTGCTAATTTCTTTGAAGAAAGAGCGACAGAAGTAAGTCTACATGAAACGAGACAAGATGAAGCACGAGGATAAACTCAGAATACAGGCATGGATGGACGGTGAATTGGCGCCCAAGGAGGCGGCGCAAATTGCCACACTCATCGAGCAGAACCCCGAGGCTTTGGCGTTGTCCGAGGAATTGCGGGTGGTGGAAAACGCCCTGCATATAGGCGAAAAACCCGCTCTATTGGACGATTCACGCGATTTCTACTGGTCGCAAATCGAACGCCAAATCGATGCGGAAGATTTACTGCCGGAGCCACGCCCAACCCCGATTATCGCTACGGGCAATCTTATGCGCTGGATGGTTCCCGTAGGCAGTTTGGGAGCCATTGTGGTGCTAATCGTGAATTTTGGATCCATGAGCCCACAGTCTCAACCATTTGCGCCTGGCATCACTCCGGATGTGCCGACAACCCCCACGGGGCTCACTGAGCCTGCGAGTGTAATGGAGGAAGAAAACACAGAACCCGGTGGCTTGGGAGTGTTCAACTTCCAAGGAATCCAAGGAACGCCCCATTTGGCGGATCCGGAGGATCCCAATACATTGCCAGAATCCATCGAAAACCCGGATCGTTAAGCAATAAAATACTGAAATGAGATGCGCCTCCAAGGGGGCGTTTTTTATTTCTCATAAACTTATTCACATGACTGCATCTTGTGTTTTGATGGGTTAAGTCCACCACATATTGTGTCATTTTCTTGTATTTCCCACGAAAAGATTTGTCGTGAATTTGCTTTTCAGCTAAACTCTTCCTTTAAGTTTGCGCCCGCAAAAACAGGCATTTCACAGGATTTATATGGCGAAGAAAAAGGAGGCGACCCCGGTCGCGGATCAAAAATACGACGCGTCGAAAATCGATAAGCTGGAGGGCTTGGAGGCCGTTCGCAAGCGGCCCGGAATGTACATTGGCGATCCGGATGAGCATGGGCTTCATCATTGTGTTTTTGAGGTCTTGGACAACTCCATTGACGAGCATTTGGCCGGATTTTGCAATGACATCACCATTGCCATTCACGTGGATGGTTCGGTGAGCATTCGTGATGATGGGCGCGGGATTCCCGTGGACAACCATCCGAAGTTCAAGATTCCTGCCGTGGAGCTGGTGCTGACCAACCTGCACGCGGGCGGCAAGTTCGGGCAGGGGGCCTATAAGTTTTCCGGCGGGCTGCATGGCGTGGGTGCCAAGTGCGTGAATGCGCTTTCGGAATGGTTCAAGGTGGAGGTGAGCCGCGATGGCCAGGTGCACACGATGGAATTTGAGCGCGGCAAGACCACCCGCAAGCTGGAAGTTATTGGCAAGACCAAGAGCACCGGCACTTTGGTGACCTTCAAGCCGGATTCGCAAATTTTCACCATCACCACGGAGTTCCAGTTCAACTTGCTGGCCACCCGCCTGCGGGAGCTGGCTTTTTTGAATCCGGGAGTAGAGATCACGCTGGTGGATGACCGCGAGGATGACAAGTCCGAGACTTTTTTTTACCGGGACGGCATCGAGCAATTCGTTCGGCAGCTTGGGAAAAACAAACAGTTGGTGCACGCAAAGCCCGTGGTGATTGCCAACCGGACTGAACTGGTGGTTGAGAAGAAAAAGGAAGAGGTGTTTGTGGATATGGTCATCCAGTACAATGACAGCTACAATGACCAGATTTTGTGCTACGCCAATTCAATTCCCAACCCGGATGGCGGCGCGCACCTCACGGGCTTTCGCACGGCCCTTACCCGGGCAGTCAACCAACACGCGAAGGCCAATAATTTATTGAAAGAGAAAGACCCCAACATTTCCGGAGACGATGTCAGGGAGGGCTTGGTGGCTGTTGTCAGCGTAAAACTGGAGCATCCACGCTTCAACTCACAAACCAAGGGCAAATTGGTTAACGGCGAAATCGAGGGTGTCGTCAGCAAAGCGACCTACGATGGCTTGATGCATCATTTTGACACAAACCCGTCGGTGGCGAAAAAGATCATCGATAAGGCCCTCACCGCCGCGCGCGCGCGCGAGGCGGCCCGTAAGGCGCGTGAAACTGTCCGCAAAAGCGCAATGGCGGGCGGCGGCTTGCCCGGAAAGCTGGCGGATTGCTCGGATCGCGACCCGGCGAACACGGAGCTGTACATCGTGGAGGGCGACTCGGCGGGCGGCTCCGCCAAGCAGGGGCGTGATCGGAAGTTTCAGGCCATTCTTCCGTTGCGCGGCAAGCTCATCAACGTCGAAAAGGCTCGCCTCAACAAGGTTTTGGAGAACAAGGAAATTCGCACAATGATCACCGCAGTGGGCACGGGCATTGGCGATGGGGACGCGGAAGGCGCCTTCGACCTCGGCAAGCTGCGATACCACAAGGTCATTATTATGACTGATGCGGACGTGGACGGCAGCCACATCCGCACCTTGTTGCTCACGTTTTTTTACCGGCAAATGCCGGAGCTGGTGAAGCAGGGTTTTATGTATATTGCCCAGCCGCCGCTCTATCAAATCTCACGCAAGAAACGCGTGGAATATGTGCAGGACGACAACGAGTTGAATACAATTCTTGTAAGCCTCGGGGCGGAAGACGTGACCCTCAAGCTGGTCGGCAAAAAGAAAACGCTCAACACCAAGCAACTGGGCGAGATTTTGGACCTGTTGAAGACGCTTGATAAATACGCCCGATCCATCCGGCGGCATGGCGGCGATTTCAATGAGTACATCGAGCGACGCAAAAAATCCGGCGAATTGCCCACGCACTTGGTGAAAGTGCGCGATGGAAATGACGAGTCAGTTCACTATTTTCATTCCGACCGCGACCTTGCAAAATTTGCCAAGAAAAACACCGACCTCAGCCTGTTCGAAGACGAACATGCGGAAGAATCCAACGGTGCCGCCAAGGCCGCCGCCAAGAATGGCAATACCCGCCGCGGCACGCACGTGGAACTGCGCGAATCCAAGCCAGTGCAGGAGCTCCTCGGCCAGCTCAGTCGCAAGGGTTTGCCGGTGGAACACTATGCTGCGCAGGACAAGCCGCTCTTTGAATTGATAGAAGGCGACGGCGATGGGCGGGCGCACCCTTTGTTCTCCGTTTCCGAGATCCTCGCCACCGTGAAGGAAATCGGCCGACGCGGCATCCAGCTCAAGCGATTCAAGGGCCTCGGCGAAATGAATCCCAAGGAACTTTTTGATACTACGATGAATCCTGAAACGCGCAAGCTTCTGCGCATCGAAATCGCCGACGCCGTGGAGGCGGAGGATATGTTTACCAAACTCATGGGCGACGAAGTACCGCCGCGGCGCCAGTTCATCGAAGACAACGCATTAAACGTCCGCAATCTGGACATCTAATTTACCCAACATGGCCAAGAAAAAGAGTTCCGAAGAACTCCCCGTAAGCAACACCCCTCTTTTCGCCGCAAACGAGAAGATTGAACCGATAAACGTCGCGGATGAGATTAAAAACTCATTCCTCGACTACTCGATGTCGGTCATCATCTCCCGCGCGCTCCCCGATGCGCGTGACGGCCTCAAGCCCTCGCAACGCCGCATCCTGTACGCGATGCACGAGCTTTCGCTCTATCCGCCCAAGAAACACTTCAAGTGCGCCAAAATTTGCGGTGACACCAGCGGCAACTATCATCCCCACGGCGAGGCGGTCATTTACCCCACACTCGTCAACATGGCCCAACCTTGGTCCATCCGCGACACGCTTGTCGATGGGCAAGGAAACTTTGGCAGTGTTGAAGGTGACCCTCCCGCCGCTATGCGTTACACCGAGGCGCGCCTCACCCGTCTGGGCGGCACGTTGATGGACGACATGGACAAGGGCACCGTCGACTGGGTGCCCAACTATGATGAACGCCTTGAGGAGCCGACCGTGTTTCCGGCGGCCTTCCCAAACCTGCTCGTCAATGGCGGCACCGGCATTGCAGTGGGCATGGCCACCAATATGCCGCCGCATAATCTCGGCGAGGTCATTGACGGCATCACCGCCCAAATTGACAAGCCCGATATCACACTCAAGCAATTGATGAAGCACGTGAAAGGGCCGGACTTCCCAACCGGCTGCACCATCTGCGGCCTCAGCCCCATTGAGCAGTATTTCAGCACCGGCAAAGGCTCGGTGAAAGTGCGCGGACGACTTGGCGTGGAGGAAATGCGGGGCGGCAAGCAACAGATTATCGTTACAGAAATCCCGTATAACGTAAATCGCGCCACGCTCGTCAGTCGCGTGGCGGAATTGGCGAATGAGAAAATCCTCTCGGAAATCACTGCCGTGCGGGATGAATCGGACGAAAACACACGCGTGGTCATCGAGCTCAAGCGCGATGCGGTGCCCAAAGTGGTCATCAATAATCTCTACAAGCACACGCAGCTGGAAACGTCGTTTAGCGTCAACATGCTCGCCATTGATCACGGCAAGCCGAAGACGCTGCCGTTGAAGGATGCCATCAACTGCTACATCGAGCACCGGCGCGAAGTGGTGGTGCGCCGCACGCGGTTCGAACTGGAAAAAGCCGAGCGCCGCGCCGAAACGCTGGAAGGCTATCTCATCGCGCTTTCCAATCTCGACAAGTTCATCAAGATCATCCGCGAATCCTCCAACCGCGATGAGGCCAAAGTCAAATTGATGGCGCACGATTTCACGCAGAAAGCCGTGGAGAAACTCGGCATTCTCATCCGCAACAAGGCGCGCCTCATCAATGGCCGGTACGAATTCAGCGAGGAACAAGCCAATGCGATTCTTGAACTGAGGCTTTTTCAGCTCACCGGGCTGGAAATTGATAAAGTGCGGACCGAGTACAAAGAGCTGGTTAAAAAAATCAAGGATTTGCTGGACATCCTCGCCAAGGAGGCGCGTGTACTCAAAATCATCAAGGATGAGTTGGCCGCCATTCGCGAGAAGCACGCCACGGACCGCCGCACAGAGCTTGCTCCGGACGAGGGTGAAATGTCCATCGAAGACCTAATCGCCAACGAAGCGGTTATTATCACACTCACGCACAACGGCCTCGTCAAGCGCACCAACATCAGCGCCTACCGCGCACAACGCCGTGGCGGCAAGGGCGTCATCGGCATGAAAACCCGCAAGGCCACAACCGAAAAAGAGGCCACTGATTTCATCGAGCATCTGTTCACCGCGAGCACGCACGATTATTTGATGTTCTTCACCAACACCGGCCGTGCATACGTGGAGCGCGTGCACGAAATCCCTGATCTCGGCCGCGCCTCGAAAGGTCGCAGCATCGCCAATGTGCTCGAGCTAAAGCATGGCGAAAAAATTGCCGACATCATTCGTGTGAAAGCAGTTTACGGTGAAAATAAAGAGGATCTCACCTGGCAGCAGGATCACTATATTTTCTTCGCCTCGCGTGATGGCAAGGTTAAGAAAACAGCGCTCAGTGATTTTGCAAATGTCCGTCGTGGCGGCATCATCGCCATCAAGATTGTCCCCGGCGACAATCTCATTGAGGCGCGGTTCACCTCCGGACAAAATGATGTGGTCCTCATCACCAGCCACGGCCAAAGCATTCGATTCCACGAGGAGGATGTCCGCACCATGGGGCGCTCCGCAGCAGGCGTGCGCGGCATTCGCCTGGGCAAGGACGACCACGTCATCGCGCTGGCCATTGCCGACCCCAATGCAACGTTGCTTGTCGCCGGCGAAAACGGCGTGGGCAAGCGCACGGAGTTTGATGAGTACCGCGTTCAAGCTCGTGGGGGCAAAGGCATCATCACGATGAAGACCAACAAGAAAACCGGTAAAGTGGTTGGTGCCCTGACGGTGCACGATCACGACGAAATTATGATCATCACCGTTGGTGGCCAAATGGTGCGCACCAGCGTGAAAGGCATCCGCCAAGCCGGCCGCAATACGCAGGGCGTCCGCATTGTGAAGCTCGATAGTAATGACCGCCTGCAGGACATCGCCCCCGTCATCACCGCCGAGCGCGAGGAGGAAATGGAGGGAGCCGAAAGCGAGTCCGCAACCGATTAACAGCAACTCGGGCCGCAAACTCCGCCAGAGCTTGGCATAAAAAAATGGACCCCACCGCTGGGCGGATCCGGCTGGGATAATTCGGGCTTGATGGCTTCGACCGTTAGGGAACGAAAACTTATTCCGCCAACTTCGCGCCATGGCGTTTCATCGCGCTTAAGAATGCGAACAGGCTCAAAGCTCGCATCGGCAAAGGCCCGGAGGAAACGGTCTTCTCGCATGGCTCCCGAAATGCAACCGCTCCACATCTCGGGGTCTCGTTGCAATGTCTCGGGCACATCATCGCTGCCAACAATATCTGAAATTACCGCGCGCCCGCCAGGTTTGAGTATGCGGTACAATTCCCCAAATAACTGCGGCTTCATTTCGCCCGAAACGAGATTCAGCACACAATTGGAAATCACCACGTCGATGCTGCAGCTTGTAATCATAGGAGACTCGGCCCGCAACTTTTGTGCAATTGCCTCCGCCTCGAGAAACCCCTCCAATCCGTCAAGGCTCGCGCTTTGCAGTTCCGCATCGAGCAAATCGAAATCCAGTGCCAAATCCTGAATTCGGCCTTTGCGAAATTCCACATTTGCGTGGCCGATATTTCCGGCTACAAGCGGTGCATTGCGGCGGGCGAGTTCGAGCATTTCATCGGTCATATCCACGCCGATGACGCGGCCTTTTGGCCCCACAACCTGCGAGGCGATGAAGCAAATCTTCCCCGTGCCGCTGCCCAAATCGAGCACGGTTTCTCCCTCGCGCAAATACCGGCTGGGATCGCCACAGCCGTAGTCGCGCTCAATGATTTCGTTGGGGATTGCTTCGAGGTATTTCGCGTTATAATCCACCGCGCAGCAGAGGGAATCCTCCTTGGCTTGCGCGGCGTTGGCGTACCGATTGCGGACTGCTTCTTCAGTGGTTCCGGTGCTCATTATTTGCCGCGGTAAATGTAACAGAGCGCGATGACGCTGTAGGCGGTGACCAGCGGTTTTTCGCTTTCCCACCAGCGCGCCGATCGGGTGTTCACCCAAGAGCCGTCCTGTTGTTGTAAGCCGATCAATTTGAGCCCAAGCGCCTTTCGCCAGTCGATTTTTTCGCCTTTCACGGTGATGGTACGGTCGCCGGAAAACGAAAGTGCCTTGGCCATCAGATAATAATAATAATACAAGCCCTGCGCGCCCATCGCGGGATTTTCTTCCAGTGTAAAATTATCAAAGAGCCATTTGCGCACCGCAACCACGCGCGGGTCGTCGGCCTTTAGGCGGGCGTAAGCGTAGCTCATCATTCCGGCGTAGCTTATGCTGCCGTAACTGCGCAGGGCGGTTTTGCCGTTTTTGTCTTTCACGGTTCCGGCCATGCTTTTGCCGGGGAAATAAATCATGCCACCCTTTTCCTTGGGGTCGTTGCTGGCCCAGGGTTGCTTGTTGTGGGTGGGGAGGTTTTGGCAATTCTGGATGAAACCAATTGCCGCCTTCCAGTTGAGATCATCCTGCGGGGGCGCGTCTTTCACAAGATGGCGGGTGAAATAGAGCGCCTCAAGCGAGGAAAGGGTGTTGTTCAAATCACTGTGCGGATAGCGCCCGCCGTAGCCCACGCCGCCATCGAGCGGGTGATCCTGTTTGCCTTTTTCGCCGAGGTCCCATTGTTGCTTGGCCAAATAGGCGCGGGCCCTAAGCAGGGCGGGGTTGTGCTTTTTGTCGTTTGCGGCCAGCAACGCCATCATGCAAAGGGAGGTGTTATAATTGGCCAATCCCTTTCCGGGCACGTAAATGCTCCCATCAGGCTGCACGTGGGTCAGTAAAAAATCATAGCCTTTTTCAATCCACTTCGGGGATTGCTTTGGTTTGTTGGGGTTGCCTTGCCACGCGATGAGCGCTAGGGCAGTCACGGCGGGATGCTCCGGGCTCGTCCACCAACCGTCCGGGTTTTGGCTGGCCTTGAGGGAGGCGATGCCGCGGTCGACGGAGCGTTGAAGCTCGTTCATGAAGGAAATATCGCGCTGCGCCTGCACCGCCAGCGGCAGGGTTAGTAAGGCAAAGAGGGTGAGTGTCTTTTTCATGTGATTATTTGGATTCATTGCCGTCGGGATCCCACGAGCGCTGGGAAATCAATTTCCCATTTTGATAGGTCAACTCCCAGCGTTTCACACCAGAGTCGTACCAGTGCGTTTCGACGCCCACTTGGATTCCCTTTTCATAATAGCGCTCGGTTTCGAGTTGATTGTTTTTGTAATGCCCCGCCACGCGACCGGTGTAGGGATTGGGGTCGCCGCGCTTGTGCCACAGGCCCGCCTCAAGAAGGCCCACCCGATTGCCCCGGGCGTTGCGCTTTTCGGCTTCCTCAAACTTAATGGTAGGTGGTTCCGGTTTTCCCGGCGCAGCCTCTTTCAGGAGGCGAATCACCACCGTTGCCTTGCTGTCCAACTCCGGCAAGCCTCTGGGCTGCGGTTGCCACAGCTCATCATCCTCACGGCCGGGACGCGGGTTGTTGAATTGCGCGGCGTTATCGGTGATGAGCGACACGATGGAGCCATCGCGTTGTGCCAAAAATTGCCCTTCAAAGACGCGGGAGCCGTTGAAAATAAACGGTCCTTTTTTGGCCGGTTGCAAATTCGGGCGCACGGTTTGTACAAATTTTTCAATGCGCGCCTTTTTCTGTTTTTTATTTTCTTTCCAGTGTAACTCGATATCCACTGGCTGACCGGGGACAGGTTTCCTTGCATCCTCGGGGATCAACTTGCCTCCGCTGCCTTTGGCGTTGAGGAGCAGCATTGCCACTTGAACGTGGTAAGGCTCGGCGGTGGTGACGAGCAGGCTTTCGTGTACTTTGCCGCGTCCGGTGACGACGAGATATTCGATGGGGCCCTCGTGCATTTCGATGGTGACAGGGAGGTGAACTTCGCGTGTTTTTTTAATGAGCTTCACCGTTCCGACTTGCAGTATGCCGGGCGCGATTTCCTTGATCACCGGCTTGGGCAATGGTTCGGGTTTGAAGGGATCGTCCTGCGACCAGGCAGCCGACGCCAACAAAATGCAAATAATGATGTGTTTCATTGTCTCCATACAGTTTGACGCCACCAAGGGTGATTTGCGACCTATTTCTTGTTAAGCCAATGTAAAAAACCGCTTGGTTTTTGGGGCTGCCGCCTCTACCAATTCCGCCGATGGAAATTTCGGAAACAGTCATCGCGCTCAACAAACTGGCGCGCAACATTTGGTGGACGTGGAATCAGGACGCGCGGGGTATCTTTGGCGAGCTTTCGCCGCGCACTTGGCAGAATGTGTATCACAATCCGGTGGCCATTCTGCGGGAGGTGTCGGACACGGAATTGCGCACACGCTTGATGGAGCCCGATTACGCCCGGCGCGTTGCCGATGTGCTGTCGGAATTTGATGGCTACATGAATTCCGTGGATACATGGGTGACGCGCGAAGCCCCCGAGTTGGCGGATCGGCGCGTGGCGTATTTTTCGGCGGAGTTTGGCTTGCACGAAACGCTCCCCATCGCCGCCGGTGGTTTGGGCGTGCTGGCGGGGGATCACATCAAGAGTGCCAGCGACCTCGGCTTGAATTTCTGCGGCATCACGCTTTTTTATCGCGAAGGATATTTTCAGCAAACCATCAATCACGACAATTGGCAGGCCGAATACTACAACCAGCTCAACCCGCGCAACCTCCCGATGGACGCCGTCACCGATGCCGCTGGCGAACCCATCACCTGTTCCGTGGACATCGCCACGGACACCATTCGCTTCCGCGCATGGCGCATCAACGTGGGCCGTTGTCCGCTGTATCTGCTCGACACTAACTTGCCCGGAAACCCCGCGCATTATCGCGACCTCACTTTGCGCGTGTACGGCGGCGACACCACCACGCGCATTCAACAGGAAATTCTGCTCGGCATCGGCGGCGCAAAGCTGATGCGCGCCCTCGGCGAAACGCCAAGCGTGTTTCACATGAACGAAGGCCACGCGGCGTTCCTCGCGCTGGAACTCATCCGTGAAAAAATGGCCTCCGGCAGCAACTTCGACGATGCCCTCGCCGCTACGCGCGAGGAATGTATTTTTACCACGCACACCCCCGTGCCCGCGGGGCACGACCGCTTCTCGCCCGAGTTGATGAGTTACTCCCTTTGTCGCTACGAAAAGCAGCTTGATCTTTCGCACAAAGAACTAATGGCGTTGGGCCGACTCGATGCGGAGGACGATTCCGAACAATTCTGTATGACCGTGCTCGCCCTCAACACGGCCCGCGCCGCCAATGGGGTCAGCGAATTGCACGGCGCGGTGAGTCGCGAAATGTGGCAGGAAAAATATAAAGTGCCCGTCGACGACGTGCCCATCGGCCACATCACCAACGGCATTCATTTGCTCGGTTGGATGAGCCGACCCGCGCGCGATTTCTGGCAACCCCGACTCGGCAATGGGCCGAAGTTTTATGAACACATTAACGAGCCTGAATTTTGGGCCAAAGTGGAAGATGAAAATTTTATCTCCGACGAGGAGCTTTGGGCGCTTCGTTACCGGTTGCGGCGCGAGCTCGTCGATTTCGCGCGCGGCAGGCTCATTGATGATCCGCCCTCACGCGAAGGCGACTTCATCAGCTACGATCATTTGCTGGATGCCGACACATTGACCATCGGCTTTGCCCGCCGCTTTGCCACCTACAAACGCGCCCCGCTGATTTTTGATCACTTCGAAGAAGTCGTAAAGCTCGCCAAGGACGCCGAGCGTCCGGTGCAATTCATCTTCGCTGGCAAGGCGCATCCCGCTGACGAAAAAGGAAAACAATTCATCCAGAAAATCGCCCACCTCGCCAGGCACAGTGAGCTGCAGGGGCATCTGGTGTTTATCGAAAACTACGACATCCAAATTGGCCGCATGCTTGTCGGCGGCTGCGATGTGTGGCTGAACAACCCCCGCCGCCCACTCGAAGCCAGCGGCACAAGCGGAATGAAGACCGCCGCCCACGGCGGCCTCAATTGCAGCATTATGGATGGTTGGTGGCGTGAAATTTACGATGGCGAAAATGGCTTCACCATCGGCGACGATTCGCACCCGGATAACCTCGAGGAACAGGACCGTCTCGACAGCGAGAATTTATTCCGCGTATTGTCGAAGGAAGTGATTCCCACTTTTTACAATCGCGATGCAGGCGGCTTGCCGCGCCAGTGGATTCGCAAAATGCGCCACGCGATGGCGACGGTGACGCCAAAATATAACACGTGGCGAATGGTACAGGATTATTCGTGCAAATACTATTTGGGAGGCTGACGTGCGTCCGCCCATTTCATCGCAAACCCCCGAAACCCTCCGCGCTTGGCTGGGGGAACAGGGCGAAAAACCGTATCGTGCCACGCAAATTCTCAAATGGGTGCACCAACATTTCGCCGGCGACTGGACGGCGATGACCAATCTATCGGAGTCGCTCCAGGCGGGCCTCGGCGAAGCATTTGAGTTTTCCACCATCGAACTCGCCCGCAAACAGGGCGACACCGACACCACCCAAAAATTTCTCTGGAAACTGCGCGACCATCAGCTCGTCGAGAGCGTGCTCATCCCCGCCAGCCCCGCCCTCTACGGCGAGCCCAGCGATCGCCACACGCTCTGCGTCTCCACTCAAGTTGGCTGCGCGTACGGTTGCACTTTTTGCGCCAGTGGGCTCGATGGCTTCAAGCGCAACCTCGAGCCCGCCGAGATTATCGACCAAGTCCTCGCCGTGGAACGCGCGCAGGGCAGGGCAGGGCAACGCGCCATCAACAACCTCGTTATCATGGGCATGGGAGAGCCACTGGCCAATTATGAAAACCTGATGGCCGCGCTGGAAATTCTCAATGCCGATTGGGGCGCCAACATCGGCGCGCGCAAAATCACCCTCTCCACCAGCGGCCTCGTGCCGCAAATTAAAAAACTCGCCGCCCAACCGCGCCAATACCGACTCGCCATCAGCCTCCACGGCGCCACCGATGCCGTGCGCGATCGCATCATGCCCATCAACCGAAAGTATCCCTTGGCCAAACTCGTCGCCGCCGCCGAGGAATATCAACAAGCCAAGAGCGGCAAGCTTACCCTCGAATACATTCTCATCGCCGGAGTCAATGATGCCCTCGACCAAGTCGCCCCACTCGCGGAACTTGCCCATCGCCTCCGCGCCAAGGTCAACCTCATCCCCTACAATCACGTCGACGGCCTCGATTGGAGCCGCCCCGACGATGCCACGCAAGACGCCTTCCACGAGGCACTCATTTCCTGCGGCACCCTCACCACTCTCCGCCGCGAAAAAGGCCACGACATCGATGCCGCCTGCGGCCAACTCCGCCTACGAACTGAAAAGGAATTGGCCTCGACGTGAGGCAGTGTTTGCCTTAAATTTTCCGTATGAATAAAAAGGTCGCCCAATGGATGGAACAGATTAAGGATTATCCCGGCCTTGAAGAGGATGAACGGTATATGTTCGCCCGCAGCCTCGCGGCAACCCTCGACCAACGATGGGAATGGATGCAAAAAACTCTCCACTCGCTCGACTTGCACACGCGCTCTTCGAGAAGAAAATACGGTTTCAAATCGTAGGGGTGGGAGCGGCTGCGCTGCAAGGCGTGCCGGTTGTCACCTTGGATGCTGACATTTGGGTGGATCTCGGGTCACGCCAATTTATGCGAGTGATGAACCTCTGCCTTCGGGATGGCGCGACGATGCTTTCCAAAACCGTTGTTGAGTTAAAGGATGGCCATTTGGTGAATTTTTGTATGACGTCCATGGGATCAACGGATTTGCTTACGAATACGGGCGGGCGGAAAAAATCAAATGGCTCGGATTGGAAATACGCGTGCTTCCCTTGCGCAGAATTTTGAAAAGCAAAAAGTTCATTCTGCGGGACAAAGACCTTGCCCACATACATCTCCTTGAAAAAACTATTGGCCTTAAAAAGCAAAAGAAGTCGGCTTCCAAGTCGCGCAAGAAACGTTGATTTGAATTTTCCTGCCACTATGGTCTCCCCGTGATTACGTTGCTGGATTATGGCGCGGGGAATGTCCGCAGTGTACAGAAGGCGCTGACTGCGGCGGGGGGGGATGTGCGGTTGGTGGGCGACCCCGGGGCGGTTGCCGCGGCGGATGCGGTGGTGCTGCCGGGCGTGGGGGCGTTTGATGATTGCGTGAATGCGATGCAACGGCAGGAGTTGTTTGGCGCGGCGAAAGATTTCATTGGCACGGGTAAACCGTTTCTTGGAATTTGTGTGGGCTATCAAGCGTTGTTCGAGAGGAGCGAGGAATTTAACTCGTGCGCGGCAGGATTGGGTGTGTTTGGTGGCAGCGTGGTGCGGTTTGCGGAGAACGGGATCAAGGTCCCGCAGATTGGCTGGAATGAGGTGGAGTTTGAAAAACCCGAGTGCCCAATTCTAAAGGGCATCGAATCGGGGAGCCATTATTATTTTGTGCACAGTTATTTCCCGAAGCCCGTGGACGAATCCATCGTGGCCGCGCGCACGACATATGGCGAAACCTTTGCCTCGGCAGTGTGGCGCGACAATGTTTTTGCCACGCAGTTTCATCCGGAAAAAAGCCAAAAAGTAGGCCTGAAATTGCTGGAAAATTTTGTTGGGCTTGCCTGACTTGGGCGGGATTGCTACCGTCCGTCGGACCCAAAAACTTATGGCCTACGAACTCCCCGAACTCCCGTACGCGCATGATGCGCTGGAACCCCACATCGATGCGCAGACGATGGAAATACACCACGGCAAGCATCACGCCACTTACATCGCCAAGCTAAATGGCGCTCTCGAAGGGCACGATGATCTCGCCGCCAAAAGCGTGAACGATCTCGTCAGCGATCTCAATGCCGTGCCCGAAGGCATCCGCGGTGCTGTCCGCAACCACGGTGGCGGCCACGCTAATCACTCGCTCTTCTGGACCATTATGGGCCCAGGCGGTGGCGGTGACCCCACCGGCGCGCTCGCGGATGCGATCGAGGCTGAACTCGGCGGATTGGATTCGTTCAAAGAAAAATTTGAGGCCGCCGGCGCCACGCGTTTCGGCAGCGGTTGGGCTTGGCTTTGCGTGAAGGCGGATGGTGGGCTCTGTGTTTGCAGCACGGCGAATCAGGACACGCCACTGATGGAAGGCCGCAAGCCGATCCTTGGCTGTGACGTCTGGGAGCACGCCTACTACTTGAAGTACCAAAACCGCCGCCCAGATTACTTGAAGGCATTTTGGAGCGTGGTGAACTGGGACGCCGTGGGCGAAAATTACTCGGCGACCAAAAGCTGAGTGCAGAGTTTTTCAAACAAAAATATACGTGGTGGGCAGAATGTATTTCCTGCCTGTTTTTTGCTCACTTAATTGGCTTGGGGCGGTTTTTGTATTTTTCGTACAGGCGGGTGTGGCGGCTTTGGAGGCTGGTTTTTTTGCCGGCGATCCACATATATTTTACACTGGCGCGGATGTCGAAGATATCACCGTCCACTGCGATGAAAGTGGCCTCTTTTTTGGGAGTGAGCGAGCCGAGGCGGTCGGCCACGCCGAGCATTTGGGCGGGGTGCAAGGTGATGCTGCGCAGCGCGGCTTCGCGCGGGAGCCCGTAAGCCATTGATTTCGCTGCGGCGTAGACGATGTTGCGCACGCGGGATGCGCCCCACGACCCCATCGCTTCGCTGTGAGCGACTTTTACGCCGGCTTTGTGGAGAATGCCGGCTGCGCGGAAGTGGATGTCGTGCGGGTCTGTGTCGCGTTGGGGCAATGTGAAAACGTTGTCAAAAATCACCGGCACTTTTTCCTTGGCGAGCAGGTCAGCGACTTGCCACGCATCGCGAGAGGCGGCCAGCACGATTTTGAATTTGCGGTGCTTGGCCCACGCGACAGCGGTCTTGATTTGGCGGACTTCGTTGGCGTGCACCATAATGGGTTGTTGGCCTGAAAGCGCGCTGAGCATTCCTTCCCACGCGGGAACCTTTTTGAAAGTTGCACCTCCAACTTTTCGTGCGCGTGCGTACGCTTCAGCTTCGTCGAAAAAATCATCGATCGTCTTGAGCTTTTTGTCCCGCGTGCGGGTTTGTTCCCTGGGGGATTTGTATTTTTTGGGATCCCGCAGGGTTTCCTTGGGGCGCGTGTTGAGAGTCATCACGGGCCACCACAAATGCAATGTGGCGTGGGTCTTTACGGTCATATCTTCCACGCCCCAGCCGGCAAGTTTAATCAAACCGGAGGCGCCGGTGATGGTGCCGCCCATCGGTGCGACGAGTGCGTGCGTGAAGCCATTTGCGCGCGCGACGGGGATGAGTTCGGAATCTGGGTTCACCGAAACCCACGCCTCCACGTCGGGCGTAAACTCGCCCACCTCGGTGCTGTCCTGCGTGGCGCGCACGGCGTTGATTTCCGTGAGGCCAAGCGAAGTGGTGGCGGCGATCAAGCCGGGGTACAATTGCAAACTGCCGAGGTCGACAACTTTTGTTTGGCGCGTGGCCCGGATATTTTGGCCGACGGCCTGGATGATGCCATCGGTCACCAGCATTTGGCCGTTGCGAAGGGTGCCCTTGTCCGCCGTGTGAATTGCGGCGGCTTTGTACAGCACCGATTGCGGTTGTTCCTGCGGTTGCGCTTGGAGCGTGGAGGCGGCTAGAAGAATTAGGATTAGTTTGTTCACGGCTTGACCTTTCTGCATTCGTAACAGTTGTTGAGTGCGTGTGCTTTTTCGAGGGCGCGGAGGAAAAATGCGGACCGGGCGGAAACGCTGGCGGTTTCTTGGCCGTTCTTTTTGCGGGCTTTCGTGAGGAGCGCGGTGCGCTCGGCGGCGAGGGTTTTTGCGCGGGCGGGGGCTTTTGCGCGGTCATAATATTGTTTGCCTTCGATCCACGTTTGCTCGCAAATGCTTTGGGTGGAGAGCGGGTGACCACTCCACAAAACAAAGTCGGCGTCCTTTCCGACCTCGAGTGAGCCGACCCATTTATCGATGTGGAGTTGTTTGGCGGGGTTGAGCGTCACGAATCTGAGGGCGTCTTCTTCGCTGGTTCCGCCGTACTTGACCGCCTTGGCGGCTTCGAGGTTCATTCGGCGGGCGAGGTCGCTGGAGTCGGAATTGAAACTCACCACCGCTCCGCGCGCGTGCATAAGCGAACCGGCGTACGGGATGGCATCGTACACCTCGAATTTGTACGCCCACCAATCGCTGAACGCCGACGCGCCCGCGCCGTGCGCGGCAATTTCATCGGCGATTTTGTAGCCCTCCAAAACGTGTTGCAGCGTGCCGATTTTAACGCCGAACCGTTCCATCGTGCGCATGAAAATGAGCATCTCGTCCTGCCGATACGAATGGCAGTGGATGAGGCGCTTGCCATTGATGATTTCACCGATGGCTTCGAGTTCAAGATTGCGGCGAACGGGCGCGATGTCTTCGCGCATTTGATCGGCGAGGTATTGCCGTGCGGCGGTGAAGCGGTTGTTGAAAAAAGTTTTCACGCCCATGCGTGTTTGCGGGAAGCGAGTGGTCATGTCATCACCCCAGTTGGATTGCTTCACATTTTCGCCAAGGGCAAACTTGATTCCCGGCGGTGCGTGGGCAAATTTCAATCCATCCGGCGGCGCGCCATGGCGCAGTTTGATTACCTGATTTTGCCCGCCAATGGGATTGGCCGAGCCGTGCAACAAATTCGCCGTCGTGAGGCCGCCGGCGAGTTGGCGATAAATGTTTCCGGTTTCGGAGTTGACCACGTCGCCGATGCGCACCATCGCGGTCGATGGCAGCGTCCCTTCATTGACGCCGCCGAGGATCATGCTGTGGCTGTGGCAGTCGATGAGCCCTGGGGTGAGATGCATTCCCTTCGCGCCAATGATGATGCCGTCAAACGATTCAGGCGGGGACAACTTGCGCCCCACCTCGGCAATGCGACCGTTGGCGATACGGATGGAGCCGTTGGTGATTACCCCCTCGGGGCCACACGTCCAGACGGTCGCGTTTTGGATGATCACATTCTTGGGCGACATCAACGGCCCACGAAAGGCATCCGGCGATTTCGCAATGCGGGGCGCGGGCTTCTCCTCTTCCTCTTTCTTTTCATCCTCCGCATCCTTGTCAAATTTTTCAGGCTGGGCGGGTTCATTGGCAAAATGACGCCCTTCAATCCAAACCGAGTCGATTTCATTTTCCGGCTTAAACCAACTTCCACCATTCACAATCGTAAGATTGGCGAGCTTGCCTTTTTCGATGGTGCCAATTTGCTGGGTGGCGCCCATCAAGCGCGCGGGCTCAGTGGTCAACGCGGCGAGGGCCTCGTCCTCCTTGAGGCCGCGCTCGATGGCGCGGGCGATGTTCTTGCGAAACGGTTTGCGATCGCTCAGGCCGTGAGTGGTGAGGGCGATGGCGTGGTCGCGCTGGAGTAGCGCGGGGATTTCCGGCGCCCAATCCCAGCCGCGCAATTGATCGAGCGAAACCTGATTCCAATCATCTTCAACCGGCAAATCCGGAATTGCGGGAAACACCACCGGCACAATGAAAGGCGCCTTGATAGTTTTGATCAACTTGGGCCGCCGCCATTCCTGGCCGGTGGCGACGAGGATGGGATTAAATCCCAACTCCGCACTGAGCACTTGGGCGCGACTTAGCATTAAAACACTGCCGGGTTCGATGATGATTTGTTGCTTGTTTGCCTTCGCAAGCACGGGACGCATCGCTTCGAGCGAGGGATTGTATTCCGGACGCGCACCAGCGGGATGCGCTTTGTGCCAGGATTGCATCGCAAAATAATATTGCGCATCGAAAACAGTTTGGCGAATGACGGCGATCGCGCCCATTAACGAATTGGGGTAACCCTCACTGCGGCCGCCGGTGGTGGAAAAGGCGAGATGCTGCACCGTGTCCGATCGCAAAATGAGTTGGTTGGGATTGCCCTCGCCGAGTAACGCCAGCGTGCCCGTGCCGCGATAAATGCCTTCGGCGGGGATGACATTGGCGGCGGTGAAACCCAGCGCACGAAGGGTGGCGAATTCCTTGGGGTCGGGCGAAAAGTTTGCTGCCACCCGATGCTCCGGCCGTACGCCTTCAATTTCATAGCCGGGTCCTTTGCGGCCCATGTCCGCTTTGGTCGTGGGCACGCCAGTAAACGCCACACCCGCCCGGGCATCGATGGGCACAGTCCATCGGTTGGAAATGGGTTTTGCTTTTTCTTTGCCTAGAGATAAATAGGGATCAATGAAACCGGCATAGACAGTCTTGCCTTTCAGATCCCAAACCCGCGCGTCAGCGGGAATGCCCGGTTGCTCCTTTGCCATCACCGCTTGGATGCGGCCGTTACGAATGAGGATCGTTGCGCCGTCCATCACTTTCCCTGGCTTTAGGATGACTCGGCCGCCCACCAACGCATGTGTTCCGAGCGGTTTCGGCCTTTGCCCCGGGGGCAAGATTTCATCGGACTGAATGGAAACCGGAAAAAGCAATTGTCCGATCAGCAAAACTAAAGCCGCCCGGTCCAAAAAAGTGGAATTCATCCGCACAGCGTAGGAGGGGGACGAGAAATGACCAAGCTCCAAATCCTGGGTTTTGTTTTAATAAATTTACCACAGAGACTCACAGAGCGCAGAGTAAAACGTAGGACTGTTTCCCCTAAACCGCCGAGGCGCGCTCGGAATGCGCGCCCTTACTCTATCTCTGTGTTCTCTGTGCCTCTGTTGTGAGAAATGGGTTTGAGCAAATTCTGGTTTGCGGAGGGGGCGTGGGTTGAGGTAGGCTTTCGCTTTTATGGCTTGTCCGGTTCCATTTCGGTTGGGCGTGCTGGGTTCGGGTGAGGGCTCGAACTTCGGCGCGATTGCGGAGGCGTGCCAAAATGGATCGGTGGCGGCTGGCGTGGCGGTGGTTCTGAGTGATGTGGAGGATGCGGCGATTTTGCAGCGGGCGCGGGAGGCGGGGGTGGCTTGCGGGCACATTGCGCCGGGAAAGTTTCGCACGAAATTGGATGAGGCGGCAGAGGCGACTTATATAAAGGCGCTCACTGATGCAAAAGTGGATTTAGTGGTGCTGGCGGGGTTTATGCGGATTTTGAAAGGGGAATTTTTGCGGGCGTTTGAGGGGCGGGTGGTGAACGTGCATCCTTCGTTGCTGCCGGCGTTTCCGGGATTGGAGGCCTGGAAACAGGCGCTGGATCACGGGGTAAAGGTGACGGGGGCGACGGTGCATTTTGTGGATCAAGGTGTGGACGATGGCGCGATCATCATGCAGGAAACCGTGCCGGTGCTGGATAGCGACACACCGGAAATTTTGCACGCGCGCATCCACGAAGCGGAGCACCGGATTTATCCGGAAGCCATTGCGGCGATTGCGCGTGGAGAAATCGCCTTGCGCGGGCGGCGCACCGTGAGGGTTGGGCAATGAAGAAGCCGGGCAAAAAATCAAAGAAAAAGATCGCTTTTCCGCGGCGACGGTGGCAGATCAACCCGTCCACGCGCGTGGAGGAGTCTTCCAAGCGTTATTCCCGACCGAAATCGAAAGCGCAAGCTCGGCGATTATTAGATGAGTAAAAGCAACAAAAACAAAATTTTGAAGTTCGGTTTACCCAAGGGCAGCCTGCAGGATGCCACGGTGGAGAAGCTCGCCAAGGCGGGCTGGAACGTACGCGTGAGCAGTCGTTCGTACATTCCGTACGTGGACGACGAGGAGCTGGATATCCGCACCATCCGCGCCCAGGAAATGAGTGTGTACGTCGAACGTGGTTATTTGGATTGCGGCATCAC
>CAZJRV010000005.1:20672-29643 GCA_964548235.1 uncultured Verrucomicrobiota bacterium | reverse complement strand
AGTTACCTCACGTTTCGCCTACGCACCAGCAAGGGCAAACAGCACTGACACGAATGTCGTTCCTCAACTCCATCATGCTTTTTGGAACGGCCGCGGTGGCCGTGCCGATCATCATTCATCTGCTCAACCGCCGTAAATTCAAGAAGGTCACGTGGGCCGCGATGAAGTTTATCAAGCTCAGCGTGGACAAGAATCAGCGGCGGATGCAGTTGGAGGATTTGATCCTGCTGCTGCTGCGCTGTGCCTTGCTGGCATTGTTGGCCTTTGCGCTGGCTCGGCCGGCGTTGAAAACTTCCGGCTCGGATGTCCTCGGACAGGCCAAGGTGACGGCCGTGGTGGTGCTGGATAATTCCTACAGCATGGACCTGCGCGGGCTGGACAAGAAAACCGCGTTCCAAAAAGCGCGCGCCGCCGCCAAGGAAACGATCCGCGCCATGCCCTCCGGTTCCTATGCCTCGGTGCTGCTGGCCTCGGATCTGGTGCAGGAGCGCGACAGCATCATCGACCCCACACGCGCATTGAGCCAGGCGCATGAAGTGATTGATGGCGCAACGGTCAGCCACCATGCGACCGATCTCTACCCGGCGGTGGAACAGGCGGTGAAAATCCTCAAGGGCCGCGCGGCATTACGGAAGGAGATTTACGTGATCACCGACGGCCAGGCCAGCGGCTGGCAGCAACAAGAGGAAATCCGCAAGCTTATCAACGAGAACCGTGATGAGATTCGCGTGTACATCCTGCGCGTGGGCGATGCACGGCCGGCGGCCAATTACGCCATCACCGGGCTGGACGTGGCATCCGGCCTCACGCCGGTGAATCATCCCCTTCGCTTTGATGTGACCGTGGCAAATCACGCTGCGCGTGATGCCAGCAACCTGAATGTCGGCCTGTATCTCGATGGCGGCAAGAACCCGGTTGACAAAGTAATGATTCCCAGCGTGAAAGCCGGCTCGACCCGGACAGTGCCACTCTACGCGCGCTTCGCCAAGGTGGGCTATCATTCTGTGCGGGCTTCCTTCGACCAGCCCGAACGCTTCGACAGCCTTGAGGCGGACAACCAAAACCTGCTGGTGGTGCGCGCTGTGCGCGAGGTGCGAGTGTTGTTGGTTGATGGCGACACCGAGGCGCGTGACCCGCGCGAACACGAAAGTTTTTTCCTCCAACTCGCCCTTGCGCCTGTTGCCGATCATTACGTGAAAGTGGATGTCACAAGGCCGGTTGATTTCGCGCGTAACGTGCTAAACCGCTACGCCGCCGTGGCGCTGGCAAATGTGGAGCGGCTCAGTCCCAATCAGATTTCCGCGCTCAAGGAATTTCTGCGCCAAGGTGGCGGATTGCTGGTGTATCCGGGCGACCGCGTAGACGTAAAATTTTACAATGACGAATTATTTCAACGAAATGGAATACTGCCCTCGCCTTGGGGGGAAGCGGTTGGCGATGCCACCCAGGATGAAGTGTTCACGCTGTTTCAACCTGCCGGCTATGAGCATCCCATCACCGCGCCATGGAACAACCGTGAATTTGGCCAGCTCGATGACGTGCGCACATTCCGGCATTTGAAACTGGAAAAGCAACCCGCCAAATCCAGCGTAAAGGAGGCAGGGCCGGTGAAAATGGTGCTGCGCTATGCCGCCGCGCGCGACGCGGAAGATTCGCTCGGCGACCCGGCCATCATGGCACGTGACTGGGGCGCGGGACGCGTCTTTCAGTTCAGCTCTACCGCCGACACTGCGTGGAGCGATTTCGCTGTGCGCGCCTCATCGGTGGTGCCCGTGTTATACCGCATCCTCGGCAACGTGCAGGCACAGGGCGATGCGGGCCTAAACCTGCGCGTGGGCGAATCATTTCTCCACCCTCTGGCCACGCATCAGCCCAATCAACAAGGCCGGGTGGTGGCACCCGGCTTGGCGCAGACCAACCGTCTCTCAGCTGAAGTGCTGCGCGACCGGCCGGTGTTGCAATTCAAACAAACCCACCGCGCCGGGCTTTATGAATTCAATCTCGACGGCGATGAACGTGTCACCCTATTCGCCGTGCAACCGGATCAACGCGAGTCCGACCTGCACAAGGTCAGCGACAGCGAGCTGCCCACTGCCGCCACACTCATTCATTGGGATGCCGACACCGACCTCAAAGAGCAGGTTCAAAAAAAGCGCGTGGGCGCCGAGTATTGGCTGGTGATTTTGTTGGTGGTGCTTGCCATGGTGGCGCTGGAAACTTATCTCGCCCAGAAATTCAGCCAATCAAAATAATGCAAGACTGGATCCTCAAGCTCACTGGCGCCACCGTGGAACCCGGCAGCACCGTGGTGCGAATGACTCCGCGCGTACACGAGGGGGTGGAGTGGGGCTGGATGATTCTGCTGGCGATGGCTTTCATCGGGGTGGTTTGGGTTTCGTACCGCTGGCTGCCCTCGGAGCTGAGCCGCGCACGCCGCGTGATGCTCATCGGTCTGCGCGGGTTGTTTATCGCGCTGCTGGTCGGTCTGCTACTACGGCCCGTGCTGGAGTTGACGTTGTCGCGTGAGATTCGCCGCACCCTGCTGGTGCTGGTGGATTCCAGCCAAAGCATGACCCTCGCCGATCCGCGCATCCACTCGGATGATATTAGGCGCGCGGCCATCGCCAAGGGCCTTCTCGATCCCGAAAAAGGACTAACCCAGCCGTTGGACGAAGGCAAAACCGCCGAGCTGCGTGAAATGGCGCGCACCAATGTGCTGCGTGCGGTGCTGCGAAATGAGAAACTGAATTTGCTTCCGGCGCTTTCGGAAAAATTCGAGATGGTCCCCTTCACGTTTGGGCAGGGCGGCCAATTGCGCGAATTGCCGCGCGTGCGACAGCCGGAATCTGTTGAAGAAAAAAAACCGCTCACGCTTGCGGATTTCCCTTGGGTGGATGGCCTCGGCGCACCGCACGTGGGCACTGCGTTGGGTGATTCCCTGCGCGAGGCGCTCAACCGCAAACGCGGCCAGGCGTTGGTGGGCTTGCTGGTGCTTAGCGATGGCGCGCATAACTCCGGCAGTTCCCCACGCGTGGTGGCCCAATCCATTCGTGAGTCGGGCGTGCCGGTTTATTTTTATGGCGTCGGCATCACCTCGCCACGGGATATTATCATTGCCGGTATGGATGCGCCGCCCACGGCGTTTTTCGAGGATGAATTGCTGGTGCACGTGCGCGTGCGTTCGCAGGGGTTGAAGGGGGAGACCGCCCAGTTGTTGCTGACGGCCGGTGGGGCCGCTGTCGCCACAAACTCCATCCTCTTCGGTGATGACCGGGAAATTCGGGTGCCCATGCGCTTCAAGGCCGATACCAAGGGCGAATTTGAATTGCGCGCCCACATCGCCCCTCGCGAGGATGAAACCGATCCTCGCAATAACGAAGCCTCGCGCCGGCTCCGCGTTGTGGACGACAAAATCCGTGTGCTTTTCGTCGAGCAGGCGCCGCGCTGGGATTACCGCTACCTCCAGGCCGTTTTGTTGCGCGACCGCCGGGTGGAGGTAAAAACCCTATTGCTCGAAGGCGACCCCTCCATCGCGCAGGAGGCAGATTCGCCATACCTTGAGAAATTTCCGGCAACCAAAAAGGAACTCTTCGAGTTTGACGTGGTGGTATTCGGCGATGTGGATCCCAGCCGAATTTCCCTCACGCAAATGGAACATCTAAACGAATTCGTCAGTCGTTTTGGCGGGGCGTTTGTGATGATTGCCGGCCGCCGGCACAGTCCGCGCTCCTATGCCGACACGCCGGTGGCGGACCTGTTGCCGGTGGAGTTCGAGCCTTCCTCCGAGGGCGGCGCGGACCCGGAATTTGACCAGCCCATTCAAGTGCAGCTAACCGCCCGCGGCAAGGGCGACCCCCTGCTCAGCCTCGCCGGCCAGGGCGAAAGCAATGACAAGATGTGGAGTGAGATGCCGCCCATCTTCTGGGTGGCGGAAACCACCGCCAAGCCGGGCGCAACGGTATTGATGGTGGATCCCGCGCGCGACACATCGCAGGGCAAGTTGCCCGTGATTGCCAGCCACAAGTATGGAATGGGGCAGGTTTTGTATGTGGGCACTGACAACACTTGGCGCTGGCGGCGAAACGTCGGCGACCGTTATTATACGCGCTTTTGGGGGCAGGTGAACCAGCGGATGGCGCAACAGCGCTTTATTGGCGCGGACAAGCGCGTGCAAATTTCCCTGGACAACCAAAACTACAACGTGGGCGACCGCGTGCGGGTGTACGCGCGCCTGTATCAGGAAGGTTACGAGCCCTCGCTGGAAGAGCGCGTGCGCGGCGTGGTCACTTTGGCCGGTGCCGACGGGCAATCCGAGGTGGCATTGAAAGCGGTGGACGGCCAGTCAGGATTGTTCTTTGGCGAATTCGTCGCGCCTGCGGCGGGGCAATACCAGTTTCATCTGCAGGAGGCACCGGACCAGAGAATCGATTTCACCGTGGCGGAAAACAGCCTCGAAATGGCCGAGACGGCAATGAACGCCAAGCTGATGCAGGACGTGGCCGCGCTCACTCACGGGCGATTTTTTCGTGAGGAAGATTTACATCAACTTGTCGAGGCCATCTCCACGAATCCGGCCACCGTGAACAGCCGCTTGGAACTCGAGTTATGGGCCACGCCTCTTTATTTCCTGCTCATTCTATTCGTCGTTACCGTCGAATGGGTGTTGCGCAAATGGTCTTACCTGAAATGAACACCGCACCCTCCAGCACAATGTTGACCGCCAAACTCGCCGGCGTTCGCGGCAAGCGCCTTTTGTTTGCGGTGTTGACAGGTTTGGCGTGGCTGGTGGTGGCGGCGGTGGCGCTGCTGGGCGCGGGGATGTTGGCGGATTGGAAGTGGGATTTTTCCCACGGCACACGGCAGGCATTGCTGGCTGTGGATGCGCTGGTGCTGCTCATCATTGCCGCTCGGCACATTGCCCACCCATTGCTCAATCAGGCGGATGACGAAACGGTGGCGTTGGAAGTGGAGCAGGCGCGCCCGGAATTTCGCAGCCGCCTGATTGCGTCGATGCAACTGGCAGGCGGCCGGCCCACGGGGGCCTCGGGCGGTTTCGTGCAAGCGCTGCTCAAGCAAACCGAGCAGATGGCGCGCCCGATGAATTTCAATGCGATTGTTCCCGGCGAAGGCTGCGCGGTGGCTCTGGTGATGGCGTTTCTCGTGGGCGGCCTGGGCGGGTTGGCCTTTCAGCGTTTCCAGCCGGATGCCGGTGTGCTGCTGCGACGCACGTTCCTTTCCGGCGAAGCGGTGCCGCGCTTCACGCATATTGAATCTGTGCAGATTACTCCCAAGACAACCCTTGCGCGCGGCGATGATCTGGAAATCATTGTCACGCTCAAGCTCACAAGCCGGGTGACGCCCGATCAGGCTACCATTTCCATCGAATATGAAAATGCCGACCGTGCCGTGCCGTATACCGTGCGGCGCTTGCCGGATAGTTTTCCTGGCGAGTACCGATTGAAACTTGAGAATGTGCGGGAATCCTTTTCCATCCAAACAAGGGTGAATGATGCTGTGGCGGAAAATAAAGTTACGGTGGTACCGCGGCCGACGGTGCAATCGATTTCGTTCCGGCAGCATTACCCGTTGTACACGGGATTGCCGCCACAGGATCGTCGGCGTGGAGACTTGGTTTTGTTGGTGGGCGGCAGGCTGGAATTGTCGGTGCAGGCCAACAAGCCGGTGGTTGGCGGCCATGTCACCGTTTTCAATGCGGCGGGGGAATCCACGCGCGTACCGCTGGCGTTGGGAAAGGGTGTCAACGAGATTTCCGCCACGCTTCGTTTGCGTGAATTGGATACCACCCGGTTCCGCCTCAAGCTGGTGGATCGGCATGGGCATGATTCGCGCAACGAGGCGGAGTACCGCGTGACAATGCTGCCGGACAAACCGCCGGTGGTGCGCGTGCTGCGGCCGGTGCGCAAGGAGGAGAAGGTCACCACCCAGGCGCGCCTGCCGATTTTGCTGACGGTGCAGGATGATTATGGGGTGGACAAACTCACGCTGAAGTACGCCGACCAGAACGGCTGGATTCACGAAATTTCGCTGGAACCGGAAAAGCAACTCGGCCGACAGGCGCGGGTGCCATTTGATTGGCGGATTGTGGATTTGAAACCCGACGCCGGTGAGCGGATGGAATACTGGATCGAGGCCACCGACGCCTGTGCGCCCAAGGCTGGCGTGGGCCGCAGCCGAACGTTGCTCGCCTCGGTGGTAACGGATAAGGAAAAACACCAAGATCTGGAGAACCGTGCCACCGACTCGATCACCGGCGTAAACGAGATGGCGGAGGATCAGGAAAAACTCAACCGGGAACTGGGCGAAATAATCCGCGCGCGAGCGGTTCCAGGCCCGGTTGAAAACGAATAACTTGCACCCGAAACCGGTCAGATGATCGTTGCTTTGGGCAAAAAAATAAGCATAATCCGAACAGCCTTGCTGAAAACGGCCAACGAAAGGAATCTAATTTTATGAAGCTGCACCGCATCATCCAAACATCGCTGACCACATGGATTGGCGCATCGCTGCTGGCCATGGCCGCACCCGCCCAGAAATCCAACGCCGGCCTCCTGCGGCAGGAGGTGAAGCAGAACAACATTGGCATCAGCCTCCAGCGCGTGGCTCGCCAGCTTGATTCGGTGATTGCGGAGTATGATCGTAACGGCTTGGAGGGAGACAATCTCGACACCTTGCGGCGCTTTCGCGGGATGCTCAACCAACTCACCGGGGCGGAAGTGGCCACCGTGGTCAAGCAACTTCAGGCTGCCCAAATCATTGGGGCTGACCCCAAGCAAGCCAGCGAGAATGCCATTGGCGCTTTTTCCGGCCAAAAGCAGGTGATCGTTTCGCTCAAGCAAATTTACCTCGACTGGCAATTGCAACAGGAATTTCGCCTGCTCTCCACACGCTACGAGCGCCTCGCCAAGGCCCAGCACGGCAACCTCCAGCGCGCAGTGGAGATGGTTGCCAAATCGCGCGGCTCCAACAATTACACCTACCGCGAAGAAGCCAAGATCGATTTGCGGATACAGGAACTCGATCAGGTTGGCATCAACGATGAGGCCAAGCTTCTGACCGCGCTATTGGAAAAGCTTGATAAAGAATTTGCCGGTACCGAAGAGAAACGCGCCGCCAATGCGCTGGCAGAGGTGAAGGCCGATTTGCAGCCGGCACTGAATGGCGCCATCACCGATCTGAAGGGCAAAGCCATCAAGAGTGCCGCCGGTTTTGAGCAGAATGCCCATCGCAGTTTGGTCGAACTTGTGCGTCTGTTAGCCCCCGAGCGTAGCCGCGAGGAAACCATCCACAAGGCCATCAAGGACATCAAGGACGTGATGGCCCAGCAAGAGAACGTAATGGCCGAAACCAAGGAACTCAAAGACGGGAAGCAAGAAGACACCGACTCCCTCGAGCGTCGGCAGGCCGAGCTGGCCTTCCAGACCGACCTCATACGACAGGACGTCAAGGATGTCGTTTCCGAGGCAGCCGATGAACTCAAGCAATCGCGCGACAACCAGCAAACCGTCCGCTCCATTTTGAGTAACACTCAGGCCCATCCGGAAACCAAGGCATTGCAGGCCCCCGAGCAACAGGAGTTGGCATTGGAAAATTTGGATGATGCCAAGAATGCCCTTGAAGATGAACTCAAGAAAATGGCCGAGAACCGGCAGAACCCGAAAGACAAACTGGATCAGTTAAAGGAACTCGCCAAGAAAGTCGCCGAACTCAAGGAGGCCGAGAAAAAAATCCAAACCAACGCGGAGAAACTCGATAACTTGCCGGAACCCACCCCCAGCCAACAAGAAGAAGCCGAAGCCGCGCGACATCTGGCCGCAAAACAGGCAGCAGAAGCCAAGCAAATCGCCAGCCATCTGGAGCAGGTGTTAAAGAAAGCCCCCGAGGAAATCAAAGCCGCCGCAGAGATTGCGGCCAAAAAGGCCGAAGAGATCACTGCGAATTTGCCCCAAATCGAGGAGCGCGCAAAGAATGGCCGTGCAAACGTGAAGCCCGAAACCGCCAAGGCCGCCGAGGCATTAAAGAAAGCTGCCGAACAGGCCAAGACGGCAGAGGCCAAGGCACAGGCGGAATTTGAAAAGGGTTTTGCCGAGGTCAAAAAGGAGTTTGAAAAAGCCGCCGAGGCACTAGCTGAAATCGAAAAGAAAAAAGAAGCCCAGCCCGCGCACAAAACCGCCCGCCAAGCCAAGGCTTGGGCCAAACAAGCCGCCGAAATGGCAGCCAAGGCCGAAGTCGAGCCCAGAATGCTCGAGCACATGGCCAAAGAAACCGGCAAGCTGCTCCCCAAGATTGAAGAACAAGTCAAACAAGCCGGTGCCGATGTGAAACCCGAGCTCGCCAAGGCCGCCGAGGCTTTGAAGAAAGCCGCAGAGAAAGCAAGGGCCGCCAAACAAAAGGCCCAAGCTGCCGCCGAGCCGAACTATGCCGAGGCCAAGAAACAATTTGAGAATGCCAAGCAAGCCCTCGCTGAAGCCCAGCAAAAAGCTGAGGACGTCCGAAACATGAATCCCGAAAAACGTGAAGGACTGGAAGCGGAAGCGAAGGAACAGGAAAATGTAAAAGGCGAAACTAAAAAAACCCAACAGGACGCCACCGAAGTTTCCCCGGAAGCCGCCGAGGCCATCGGCCAAGCAGCCCGTCAAATGCAGAAATCGGAGGACAAACTCGCCCAAGCCGAGAACGCCCCCGACGCGCAACAGGCCGCAATTGATGCCCTCGAGAAAGCGGGGGAACAACTTGCTGACAAAATCGACGAACTCGAACAAATCGCCGAACAAAAGAAAGCCCTCGAGGAATTAAGCGGTGACATCGCTGAACTCATCAAGGAACAACAAGATCTTCAGCTCGAAACCGCCAAGACCGCCGCCAAGCCTCAATCCCAAGACAATGCCGCCAAACCCGAAGGCGCCAAACCCGAAGGCGCCAAACCCGAAGGCGCCAAACCCGAAGGCGCCAA
>CAZJRV010000005.1:15544-20572 GCA_964548235.1 uncultured Verrucomicrobiota bacterium | reverse complement strand
AAGGCGCCAAACCCGAAGGCGCCAAACCCGAAGGCGCCAAACCCGAAGGCGCCAAGCCCGAAGGCGCCAAGCCCGAAGGCGCCAAGCCCGAAGGCGCCAAGCCCGAAAGCGCCAAGCCATCCACGCCACAACAACAGGCGCAAAAGCAGGGTGAACTTTCAGATCAAACCGGCAAAGCGCAGTCCGATTCCCAAAATGCGGAGGCTCCTCAAAATGCACAGCAAGCCCTGCAGCAGGCTCAGAAAGAAATGCAAAAAGCCCAGCAGGATTTAAACAAACCCGACGCCCCCGCCGCACGCCAACCCCAGAGCGAGGCCGTCGATAATCTGAAACAGGCCAAACAGGCCATTGACGAAAAAATTGGGGAACTCGCGCAGGAACTTGGCCAGCCCAAACAGCTCAGCCCTGAGGAACTCGCCAAAGCCGCCGAGGCCGCCGCGAAAGCACAGGAATTTCTCAATGAAGCCCTCTCCGAATTACAGACGCCCGCCGGCCTCGCCGAGAAACTCCAGCAACAGCAGGAAGAAATCGCCAAGGCACTCGGCGAAATGCAAAAGCAGCAGGCCGCTGAAGGCCAGCCTGACCAGCCCAATCCAAGCCTCGAGGAAGCCGCGAAGGCCGCCCAAAAAGCCGCCGAGCAACTTGCCCAAAGCGACATCCCCAAAGCCATCGGTGAAATGCAAAAAGCAGAAGCCGCCATTGGCGAAGCCCAACCGGGCGAAGGTCAACCGGGCGAAGGCAAACCGGGCGAAGGTCAGCCGGGCGAACAGGGGCTTCCCCAGCTTGGCCAACAACAGCAGGACTTGAGACAAGCCGCGCAGGCAATGCAAGCTGCGCAACAGGCAATGGAGGCGGCCGCCCCACTGGAGAATGCTTCAGACCTCATTGAGCCATTGGCCGCCGGGCTTGAGGGCAATTTGCCGCCGCAAGCGCAACAGGCATTTGATCAAGCCGTCGAGCAACTCATCGACGCCATCGCCAACGCCCAAGCCAACAACGCGATGCCCGCTCAACAGGCGTCACAGCAGGCACAAAACGCCCTCGCCCAGGCGGCCGCAGCCCTGTCTGCCGCCCAACAGGGGCAACAGCCAGGTCAGCAACCGGGGCAGGGACAACAAGCTGGCCAGCAACCCGGGCAGGGGAAGCCGGGCCAAGGCCAGCCCAGCGAGCGTGCCGATGGAGACAAGGGCAACTTCGATGGGCCCGGTGGTGCCGATGGTCCACGCAATGGCACGGCCGGCACCAGTGGATTCCTTGGGCTGCCCAAGCGCGAGCGCGAGGCCCTGTTGCAATCGCGCCAGGGCAAAACGCCAGCGGAGTATGATGCGCTTGTGAAGGAATTCCTCAAGCGACTTTCCGAAACGCCCGAGCGCGATCTCAAATAGATGAATCTCCCGCGCACGGTTTTCTTAATGCTCACTGCGCTTGGCCTGTCCGCTGCGGACAAGGTGAAGCCGCGACCGCGTGACAATGTGAAGGTCACCCCCGCCACGGAGAAAGTCATCCAAGGCGCTCTCAAGTATATGGCCGACCAACAAAAGGCCGATGGCTCATGGGGGAGCAGCCGTGAAGAGTCGCGCCACCCGGTGGCCATCACCGGCTACACGCTGATCGCTTTTCAAGCCGCGGGGAATCTCCCCGGCGAAGGGCCATACGGCAGGCATGTCACCAAGGGGATGAATTACTTGCTCAACCAAATCGGTCCGGGCGGTATTTATGGGAAATACGCTAGCGGCCAGTACATGTACGGGCACGGTGTGGCAACCATAGCGCTGGGTGAATTGTACGGACAAACCAAGTCCCCCGCCATACGCGGCAAGCTGGAAAAGGCGGTAAAACTCATCATTGCCAGTCAAAATTCACAGGGCGGTTGGCGTTACCGGCCGGTGGTGCGTGATGCGGATATTTCGGTCACCGTACTGCAGGTGGTCGCCCTGCGCGCGGCCAAGAACGCCGGGCTCGATGTGCCCCAACGCACCATCGACAACGCCGTGAAATATGTAAAAGCCTGTTACCACGCCGGCTCCGGCGGGTTTAGCTACCAGCCCGGCTCCAGCCCCGGCTATGCCCGTACTGCGGCCGCCATCTACTCTCTTCAAGTGTGCGGGCATTATACCGATCCGGATGACCGCACAAAAATTCACCCGATGGTGGCCAAGGGATCCAAGTATCTTTTTGCCAACCACAGTGTTTCGCAGTCGTGGTATGTGTACGGGAATTTTTATGCCGCGCCCGCGCAATATATGATTGGCGGTAAGATTTGGGAAAACTGGTACCGCGTGATGAGCGCGAACATTTTGAAAACCGTGCGCCATTCCGGAACCACCCACCATTGGGAATCCCAGGGCCGCGGCGGGGTGGGGGCCATTTACACCACTGCAGTTTTTACCACCATCCTCGCGATGCCTTATCATTATTTGCCGCTGTACCAACGCTAGGCGCGAGCGAAAAATATTGACCGCGATTGGCCGTTCCCCCAGAGTCCCGCCCCCAATGCCTCGGTAGCTCAATTGGTAGAGCAGCGGACTCTTAATCCGTTTGTTGTGGGTTCGATTCCCTCCCGGGGTACCAGATTTTCTTTGTCAAAAATTATCCGAATAACTTAACGCGAATGTCCTTTTCTTCCGTTGACATTTGTGGGGATATTTTGCGCGGCGATGAATCTGGAGCAGGGGATTGTGTTGGGCGTGATTGCGATGACCTTCGGGTTGTTTGCGTGGGGCAAGTGGCGCTACGACGTGGTGGCAGTGATCGGGTTGTTCTCACTGGTGGTGGCGGATGTGGTGTTGGAAAAAATCCTGCGGCGCGGAGAATCCAATCTCATTGACCCGGAACACGCGCTCGATGGCTTTGGTCATGCGGCGGTGATCACCGTGGCGGCGGTGCTCGTGATCAGCCGCGCCCTGCGCAACTCGGGCGTGGTGGATCTCATTGCGCGGCGAATCATGCCGCTGGCTAAGAACCCCTTGCTGCACATCACCAGCTTGTGCGTGGTGGCGGCAGTACTCTCGGCATTCATGAACAACGTGGGCGCACTGGCGCTGTTGTTGCCGGTGGCACTGAAGACAGCCAGTGAACAAAACCGTTCGCCTGCGCTGATTCTGATGCCATTGGCCTTTGCCAGCATTTTGGGCGGGATGATCACGATGATCGGCACGCCTCCCAATATTATCATTTCAATTTTCCGCGAAGAACACCTTAAAAGTCTTGCAGAGAAAGCGGCCACCGATTCCACAGTGCGTGATTATCTCGTTTCGCTTGGGAACCCGGAGGGGCCGCTGGGCATGTTCGCCTTTTCGCCGGTGGGCGGTTTGGTTGCGCTGGGTGGCGTGGCGTTCGTGGCGTTGATTGGCTGGCGGTTGATTCCAAAGGATGCACAAAAAAAATCCGGCACGGAGGAGTTGTTTGCGCTCAATGAATACATCACCGAGGTACGCGTGCCGGAGGACTGCAAGTTTGTGGGCAAGACACTCGGCGAGGTGGAAAAGGAAACGGGTGAAAAAATGATGGTGTTCGGCTTTATCCGCAAGGATGGCCGGGTGATCTCGCCTAACCGAAACAATTTGGTTCGGGCCGATGCGCGTTACCTCGTGAAGGTGGACCCGCTGGATCTGCAGGTGATCATGGACGAATCCGGCCTGCGCTTGGCCAAGGAGCTGCGCGCGCGGATGGACAGCATCGAGGGCGATGATGTGACATTCGGCGAGGTGCTGGTTACGCCCGGTTCGCATTTGCTGGGGCGCACGAGGGCGGAACTGCGGCGACGCACTTCCAACAGCGTCGTGCTGATGGCCGTGGCGCGGCAGGGGCAGCCAATGCGCAAGCGGCTCGGTGACATCGTTTTCCGCGTTGGCGATGTGCTGCTGCTGCAGGGCAACAACGATGATCTCCGGGAACATGTGGTGAACCTACACCTGTTGCCATTGGCGGAGCGCGAGCTGCAGGTCGGCGTTTTTTCCAAAGTCAGCCTTGCGGTGGCCATCTTTGGCGTGGCCATTGCCCTGACCATGTTGGGTGTGCTGCCCACCACGCTGGCTTTCCTCGGTGCGATCATCGCCTATGTGTTCCTCGGCATTTTGCCCATGCGCGATTTGTACCGGCAAATCGACTGGCCGGTGATCGTATTGCTCGGAGCGATGATCCCCGTCAGCGGCGCGTTGCAGGACACAGGGCTTACTGACAAAATCGCCGGCTTTGTCAGCGAACACGGGGGCAGAGTGCCGGACTGGGGAATCCTCGCAATTTTAATGGTGCTGACCATGACGCTCTCGGACGTCATCAACAATGCTGCCACCGCGCTGATCATGGCTCCCATCGGCGTGGGCATCGCGTTGCAGATGGGTGCCAGCCCGGATCCATTCCTGATGGCCGTGGCCGTTGGCGCCTCGTGCGCGTTTCTCACCCCCATTGGCCACCAGTGCAACGCCCTCATCCTCGGCCCCGGCGGCTACCGTTTTGGTGATTACTGGCGAATGGGACTGCCGCTGGAAATCTTGATCGTGGGGGGATCCGTGCCGCTGATCATGCACTTTTTCCCGCTCGGTATCGGCGGCTAAGACTGGCTGGGGCAAACAGGCTTGCGCCGGGGGGTACGTTGGTGTTTGCTCATCGCCGCACCACCCCTGCAAAACCTTGGCAGCAAACCGATGATGATTCACGTTATGCGCGACGGGCAGCAATTCGGCCCGTACACCCTTGAAGATGTAAACACCTATTTGGCACAGGGCACCCTGTTGCCCACAGACCAGGCATGGTACGAAGGCGCGCCGGACTGGATGTTGATCACCCAGGTTCCGGGCGTGTTGGCCCCCGGCACCGCACCGGCCCCGGTGGCGGCGGCTGCCGATCCGATGGCCGCGGCCAATCCCGCCGTGGCCGCCGCAGAGGCTGCGGTGCTATCCGCGGAAAACCAAGGCAGCAAGAAAAAGAAAATCCTAATCATCGCCGGATCCGCCATGGGAGTGGTGGGCATCGCGTTGGTGCTGTGTTTTGTGTACCCCGGTTTCCTGAAAGGGGATGCAGAAGATG